>CAMVQS010000008.1 GCA_947169685.1 uncultured Prevotella sp.
TAGAAGGAAAGACAGCGCTGATTACTGGTGCTGCACGTGGTATCGGTAAGGCTATCGCGTTGAAGTATGCCTCTGAAGGCGCAAACATTGCATTCACTGACTTGGAAGTGAATGAAGAGACAGAGAAAGAGATTGCTGCACTGGGTGTGAAAGCCAAGAGCTATGCTTCGAACGCTGCCGACTTCGCTCAGACAGAGGAAGTGGTAAAGGCTGTGAAGGAAGAGTTCGGTAGCATTGACATTCTGGTGAACAATGCTGGTATTACGAAGGATGGTCTGATGCTTCGCATGACGGAACAGCAGTGGGATGCAGTTATTGCTGTGAACCTGAAGTCTGCCTTTAACTTCATCCATGCCTGTGTGCCTGTGATGATGCGTCAGCGTGGTGGTTCAATCATCAATATGGCCTCTGTCGTTGGTGTTCACGGTAATGCAGGACAGGCCAACTACGCTGCTTCGAAGGCTGGTCTTATCGCCCTCGCCAAGTCAATTGCTCAGGAAATGGGTCCGAAGGGTATCCGTGCCAACGCTATTGCTCCTGGTTTCATCGAGACGGCTATGACAGCAGCGCTTCCAGAGGAGGTCCGTAAGGAGTGGTGCAACAAGATTCCTCTGCGCCGTGGTGGTCAGGTGGAGGATATTGCCAACGTGGCAACATTCCTTGCTTCTGATATGTCGAGCTACGTCAGCGGCCAGGTTATCCAGGTTGATGGTGGTATGAACATGTAAGCATGTCTGAAGCAAGTATGGATGTAATCTACGAGGACAACCATATTATTATAGTCAACAAACAGAGTGGGGAGATCGTTCAGGGCGACAAGACTGGCGATCGCCCCCTTTCTGATATTGTTAAGGACTACATCAAGGAGAAGTACCAGAAGCCTGGTGCCGTATTCCTGGGTGTGGTGCACCGTCTGGACCGTCCTGTTAGCGGTGTGGTGGTCTTTGCACGTACCTCGAAGGCGTTGACGCGTCTGAACAAGATGTTTGCCGAGGGTGAGGTGCACAAGACGTATTGGGCGATTGTGGAAGGAAGAAAAGAAGAGAGAGGTCAGAGAATTAATGAGTGGCACGTGTTGGAACATTGGCTGACACGAAATGAGAAACAGAACAAGGCGTATGCCTACGACCACGAGGTGCCCCACTCAAAGCTGGCCAGGCTGCGCTATCGTCTGCTGGCTGAGGGTGACCGCTATTCGCTGTTTGAAGTGCAGCTGATGACAGGCCGTCATCACCAGATACGCTGTCAGTTGGCCGCGTTGGGCAGCCCTATCAAGGGTGACTTGAAGTATGGTGCCAAGCGTTCCAATCCTGACGGCAGCATCTCGCTGATGGCCCGTCGCGTGGAGTTCATTCACCCTGTCAGCAAGGAGCCCGTCAGCGTGGAAGCGCCTGTGCCTGATGATGCATTATGGCAGGCTCTTGCAAAAAAAAGTGTGAATTAATGGTGGTAATTGCAAAGAAATGATTATATTTGCAGTCATAAACCATTAATTTACCCGATATGAAGAAGAATTTGTTATTCTCCGTACTGTTGGCTCTTGCCGTTCTGGGTGTGAGAGCTGGCGGAATCATGACCAATACCAACTACCACATTGCTTTCGACCGTATGTTTGCTCGTGGTGCTACGTTCGATATCGACGCAGTATTCAGCAATCCTGCAGGACTGGCGTGGGGATATGAGGGTTGGCAGATGTCGCTGAACTTCCAGAAGCCTTGGCAGAACCGTGACATAGAGAGTACATTCCCGCTGCTTCAGCCGATGTACGGCAGCCAGACTTACAAATTCGAGGGCAAGGCTTCTGCGCCTATCGTGCCTGCTTTGTTTGCCTCGTATAAGAAAGACCGCTGGGCAGTCTCTACGATGATCGGTATTGTGGGTAGCGGTGGTTTTGTGAAATATGACGAGGGCGTGCCCATGTTCAACGTGATGGTGGGCTCTATGCTGAACCAGATGAACATTGCTCCAGACCAGTACCAGTTGTCGTCGCAAATGAAGGGAAAGCAATATATTTATGGTGGTCAGGTGAACTTCACCTATCGCCTGACGGACTTTCTGTCGGCTGCTGTGGGTGTGCGTGCCAACTACTATGATGGTTACTATCGTGGTCATGTTGTTGCCGACCAACATCCTCTGCTAGGTGATTTGGTCAGCCTACAGCTTGACGTTGACCAACGTGCGTGGGGCTTTACGCCATTAGTGAGCATCGACTATCATCAGGGTCCGCTGACCGTCGCTGCCCGCTATGAGTGGCGTACGAAGATTAATACCACCAACACAACGAATATGCTGGAGGCCAACATGGGTCAGGCTCTGCAGCAGGCCATTATTGCATCAGACCCCGTGGCCGGTCCTGCCACCTTACAGGCTATCGGTCAGGCACTTGGTGCTAAGACTGCCCCATACGTTGATGGCGCAGAGACACGTTACGACATGCCGTCGCTGCTGACGTTTGCCGTGGGTTATGAGTTTACTCCACGTCTGCGTGGCGCACTCGAGTATCACTTTTATGACGACAAGCATGCCCAAATGGCCAACAACCGCCAGGAGCAACTGGAACATGGCACACATGAGTTCCTGGCAGGCTTGGAGTACGACATCAATGATAAGTTCACCATTAGTTGTGGCGGACAGCGTACGGACTATGGCCTTTCTGACGATTTCCAGACCAATACCTCGTTTGCTTGCGACAGCTACAGTCTGGGACTTGGCGGTGCCGTGAACCTGACGGACAAGTTGCGCCTGAATGTCAGCTATTTTTGCTCGCTCTACAGCGACTACAGCGTAGAGAGCAGTAATTATCTGGGTACAGGTGTCGCAGGAAAAGACGTTTACAGCCGCACCAACCATGTTATTGGCGTCGGTATTGACTATAAGTTTTAAATGAAGAAGAAACTCAAGTGGATTGTGGCGGTGCTGCTTGCGCCTGTGCTACTCTTCCTGCTGTTAACGATACTGATTTACCTGCCACCCGTCCAGAACTGGGTGGTTCGACAGGTGGCATCGTATGCCAGCGAGAAGACGGGGATGCAAATCAGCATAGACCATGTGAACCTTGAGTTCCCGCTGGACTTAGGTATTGACGGCTTCCGCATGATACAGGGGCAGGACACCATTGCCGACGTGGAACACATGACGGTCGATGTGGAGCTGCTCCCGCTGTTACGCAGTAAGGTGGTCATTGACGAGCTGGAAATCACCAATACCAAGCTTAATACTTCCGACCTCATTGCCACCACCCGTATCAAGGGACAGTTGGAACGGCTGTTCCTGACCAGTCGCGGCATAGACTTGGATAGGCAGACGGTTGACCTGAACGGTGCCACGCTTGATGGCGCATACCTTGATATAGCGATGGTCGATACCGTTATCCCTGACACTTCTACCACCAAAACCCTGTGGGCTATCTATGCTGACAGCTTGACTGTTAACCAGTCGCAGGTGATGTTCCATATGCCTGGCGATTCACTTTCCGTCAATGCATGGCTGGGACGTGCCTCAGCCTATGAGGGTGTAGTCGATTTGGGGAAGGAGCTTTATACGGTTAATCGTTTCGTGGTGAAAGACGGCAAGCTGGTCTATGACCAGAACTACGAGCCCTGCGTGGAAGGCTTTGACTATAACCATATTGAACTGACAGGTGTGCAGATAGACATTGACAGTATCATGTTCCAGAGTCCGAAGCTGTATCTAAATGTCAATCAGTTGGCTATGCGCGACAAGAGCGGGTTGGAGATTACCGAGTTGCGAGGGCCGTTTAGCATGGACTCCACCAGCATCCAACTTCCCCATGCGGTGCTCCGAACGCTGGACTCAGATATTGAGGCGGAGTTGGATTTGGACATGAATGCCTTTGACAGCATTAATCCTGGAGCATTGCGGATGCGCCTCAATGCCCAGTTGGGTAAGCAGGACCTCCTGCGCTTCATGGGGGGACTGCCCCAGCAGATGCAGCGTCAGTGGCCCAACCATCCGCTGAGCATCCGTGGCTCTGTGAACGGCAATATGGAAATGGTAGATTTCACAGGATTGATTATCGACCTGCCTACGGCTTTCAGTCTGAAGGCAGACGGTACGGCAGCCCATCTGAACGACACAAAACGCCTGAAAGCGGACGTGGAGTTGCATGGTAAGACGGAGAACCTGAATTTCCTCACCTCATCGTATGTCCCCTCAACCTTCAATGTTCCTCGCGGCATCACGCTCGACGGACGCCTGAAGGCTGACGGCTCGCGTTATGATGTTGATATGACAGCCCGTGAGGGAAGTGGAAGTGTGAAGGCAAAGGGCTTTGTGAACACGGCTGGCAATATGCAGTATCAGGCAGACCTGAAGATTCAGCACCTCAATATTCACGACTTCATGCCGCGCGACTCTATTTACACGCTGACTGCTGACGTGTCGCTCGACGGTTCAGGCACCGATTTCTTTAATGCAGGAAGCCGCCTGAATGCTACAGCCGACATCCGCCAACTGCATTATGGCCATTGGAACTTGACGAACATGACGGCAGATGCCGTGCTGAAGAATGGTCGTGTACAGGCCAACATCACAAGCCATAATGAGCTGATTAATGGAAACGTGGACTTGAATGCCCTGTTGTCGTCGAAGAAGTTGGATGCAACCATTAGTGCCGACTTGGACCATATTGATTTCCGCGCTCTCCGTTTGACACAAGACACGTTAACGTTAGGACTGTGCGGACATGTTGACGTAACATCCGATTTGAAGGACAGTCATCGTGTGCAGGGACATATCAGCGAGCTGGTATTGCAGGACGTGAAGCATACCTATCATCCTACTGACATCACAATTGATGCATTGACTCGTCGTGATACTACATGGGCTCATCTTAACAGCGGTGATATCACGATGAACCTGTCGGCCAGTGGAAGTTACAAACAGTTGTTCAACCAGTTGCTGAAACTGAGTGATGAGGCTAATAAACAGATGAGCGAACGTATTATCGACCAGCCCAAGTTACTCTCCATGTTGCCCAATATGCACTTGGATATGAGTAGCGGTAGCGATAACCCGTTGATGACGTTGTTGCGTAAAAATGACATCAGCTACAAGAACCTCTATTTTGACTTGACCACCTCGCCAGAAACGGGACTCAATGGCAGCGGATACATTCATTCGTTAGTGGCTGACAGCAACCGTATTGACACCATCGATTTCCGCATACTGACCAGGGCTGAAGGTACAGGACGTCGTATCACAGAACGCCACGTCAGTTTCAACCTCCATGTGCAGAACAACAAGCGCAATCCGCAATTTGTCTTCAACGCCCTCATCGATGGTGCCATTCACAAGAACGGTGCTGTGGCCGGCTTACGTTTCTACGATAAGGATAATAAGCTGGGCGTGCGTGTAGGAGCCAACGCAGAACTACTGGAGACGGGTATCAACCTGCATCTGGTGCCCGAGCGTCCCACCATCGGCTACAAGGAGTTTAACCTCAACAACGACAACTATATCTTCCTGGGGCCCAACAACCGCATCAAGGCAAAAGTTGACCTGATAGCCGATGACGGAACGGGTGTGAAGGTGTATTCTGAAGATGAGGGCTCTGACTATCTGCAGGATCTGACAGTAAGTGTCAATCGTCTGAATTTAGGTGAGTTGACATCTGTCTTCCCCTATTACTTGCCACGCATGGGCGGCTTGCTTAACGGTGACTTCCATGTGGTGCAGGATCATGAGGGACACTTTTCTGTGGCCAGCGATATGGCCGTTCGTAACATGACCTACGAGAACAGCCATCTGGGTAATCTCAGCACGGAACTGGTCTATCTGCAGAAAGACAACGACGCCCATGCTGTGGAGGCCCGCATCATGAAGGATGATGTAGAGGTGGGACTTCTCAGCGGAACTTACTATAACGAGGGTGAGGGTCGTATGGATGGAATGCTTACCATGCAGCGTTTCCCGCTGAACATCCTCGATGGCTTTATACCAGGCGAACTCATTGGTCTCGAGGGTTATGCAGAAGGCCAGCTGACGGTGAAGGGTAACATGAGTCGTCCGCAGGTTGACGGTGAGGTCTATCTCGATTCGTCCTATCTGGTCAGCGACATCTATGGCATTCGCCTGCGCTTCGACAACGACCCTGTGCGAATCGTGGGTTCTCACCTGTTGCTGGAGAACTTCAGCCTCTATGCCTATAACGACAACCCGTTGACGCTGATGGGCGATATCGACTTCTCCGACCTTGACCGCATGTCGATGAACCTGCGCATGAGAGCCCGTGACTTCCAGCTCATTAATGCCAAGAAGAACATGCGCTCCGAGGCTTACGGCAAGGCTTTCGTCAACTTCCTGGGTGTGATGAACGGACCGTTGGACGACCTGAGGATGCGCGGACGTCTCGATGTGTTGGGTTCGACTGATATGTCGTATATCCTGCGTGACTCTCCGCTGACCACCGACAACCAGCTTGACGAGTTGGTGAAGTTCACTGACTTCAACGATACCACACAGATGGTGATTACCCGTCCGCAGGTGACAGGCTTCAATATGAACCTGACCATCGACGTGTCGCAGGGAGCCCACATCGTTGCCTATCTGAATGCTGACCAGTCCAACTATGTCGATCTGATGGGAGGTGGTACGCTGCGCATGACCTACAACCCGACGGAGAGCCTGCGTATGACGGGTAAATATACGCTGAGCAACGGCGAGATGAAGTATTCGCTGCCCGTCATTCCGCTCAAGACGTTCACCATTCAGAACGGCAGTTTCATTGAGTTCACGGGCGATGTGATGAATCCACGCCTCAACATTACGGCCACAGAGCGTGTGACGGCTAATGTGACCAATGAAGAAGGGGTAGGGCGTAGCGTCGATTTCGACTGTGGCATCATCATTACCAAGACCCTTCAGGATATGGGTCTGGAGTTTACACTCGATGCACCACAGGACATGCAGCTGCACAGCGAACTGATTACGATGGCTGCCGAACAGCGCGGAAAACTCGCCGTTACGATGCTTACCACAGGCATGTATATGGATGAAGGCAATACCAGCGCCCTCACCATGAACTCTGCACTCAGCTCGTTCCTGAGCAACGAAATCAACAATCTGACGGGTAACGCATTGCGCACGCTCGACCTCAGCTTTGGCATGGATAATACCACCGATGCCTCTGGCGCCCACCGTACCAACTACTCGTTCAAGTTTGCCAAGCGCTTCATGAACAACCGCATACGTCTCATCGTAGGCGGTAAGGTGTCGTCAGGCAACGAAATTGATAACCGCAACAATTCCTTCCTCGACAACGTCACGCTGGAATACCGGCTCGATAATACTGCCAACAAGTACGTCACCCTGTTCTATCAGAATAACTCCTACGACTGGATTGACGGCTACACGCAGCTTTATGGAGCAGGCTTCGTCTGGCGGCGCTCGCTCAGTTCGCTGGGTGACCTCTTCCGTTTCAAGTCAGACACGCCGCTGATGCCTCCACGCCTCGTGGCACCTGCCGATACCACAAAACAACAACGTCATGAATAGAAACTGCCTGTATATCATCATTATATGTATGTTTATCGTCGCATGTTCCTCGACGAACAGCATACCTGACGACGACCAGCTGTACGTGGGTCTGAAGAAGATTCAGTACGAGAACTACGAGCCCGGCACCCATGCCAAATCAACGCAGGAGGAGCTTGAGGCAGCACTGGCAGCGGCTCCCAATGGTGCCCTGTTCGGCAGTTCCTATTACCGTTCGTTCTTTGCACCCAGCCTCTGGATATGGAATGCCTTTTCAGGTGGCGAGAGTGGCTTCTCCAAGTGGATGACTTCCACGTTTGGCAAGGCTCCTGTACTCATCAGCGGCGTCAACCCAGAGCTACGTTCCTCCGTTGCCCAGTCGGTGCTTCGCAAGCATGGCTATTTTCATGGCAGCGTGGGCTACGACCTGCTGGCGCAGAAGAATCCCAAGAAGGCCAAGATTGCCTATCGTGTCGATATGGGACCGCTGTTCGTCATCGATACCCTGGTGTACGTCGGCTTTCCTGCTGAGGCCGACACGCTGATACAACTGAGCAAGGACGATGCCCTCATCCATGCGGGCGACCCCTTCGACGTGTCCACGCTCGATGCCGAGCGTACTCGCCTGACACAACTCTTCCGCAACAACGGATACTATTACTATCAGCCGGGCTATGCCAGCTTTCTGGCTGACACGCTGGCTGTTCCAGAACATGCGCAGATGCGTCTGCAGATGGTTGAGGGCGTTCCTGAAGTTGCTAAGCGCAAATGGTACATCGGACGTGTCAACATCAACATGCGTAAATCGGCACGTGAGCAATATACCGACTCTACCGTGCGTCGTTACTTCACCGTGCGTTACAATGGCTCCACGCCACCCCTGAGTCCGCGTGTCATCATGGCCGACCTGAAACTGCGTCCCCGTCAGGAGTACAGCTACGACAAGTATCTGGAGTCCGTATCCAAGCTCAATGCCATGGGGCTCTTCTCCTCGCTCGACTTCCAGTTCACGCCTCGCGACAGCTCAGCCACCTGCGATACGCTCGATCTGACGCTCAACTGCACCTTCGACAAGCCTTACGACTTCTATGTGGAGACCAACTTCAACGCCCGTACCGTCGGCCGTGTGGGACCTGAGCTGAAGCTTGGACTGACGCGTCGCAATGCCTTCCACGGTGGCGAGAAGATTGACCTCAACCTGCATGGCTCTTATGAGTGGAGCACCAGCAGCGGCAACGATATGAATACCTATAACTACGGTGCTGATGCCAGTATCGAGTTTCCGCGTATCATTGCCCCCTTCTTCAACAACAGCAGTTCACGACGCGACAGTCAGGGACGCCGCATCCGCCGCCGCCGTTTCTACTCCACGCCTTCCACCCTGGCAAAAGTCTCGGCAGATGTTATCCGTCGTCCAGGTTACTATAAGATGCATGTCAATTCAGGTGAGTGGACCTATCGCTGGCAGACCAGTGAGAGCAGCCGTCACGAGTTCTCGCCGCTCATCGTGAAGTACCAGTATATGAACACCATAACGGACGAGATGGACAGCTTGATGATTGAGAATCCCTATCTCATGGGACTCATGGAGGACTACTGCATACCTGAGATGCGCTATACCTATACCTACACCAGCCCTGTTGCCTACATGAACCCCATACGCTGGGAACTGACCCTCACAGAGGCAGGCAACATTACGTCGCTTGGCATGATGGCACTGGGCAAGGGAAAGTGGCAGGAGCTGAACAAGAAACTCTTCAAAACGCCCTATTCGCAGTTCCTGAAACTTGAAACCGACTTCACCAAGATATGGACGCTTAACCAGGAGTCGCAGCTTGTGGCACACGCCAACTACGGCATCATCTGCAACTACGGCAACAGCCGCAAGTCGCCTTTCAGCGAGCTTTTCTACGTGGGTGGCGCCAATAGCATTCGAGCCTATTCCATGCGTTCCATCGGTCCTGGCAGCTTTGGCGCTGTCGGCATGCCACGTTATGGCTCTTACCTCTTTCAGAATGGTGACATGAAACTCGTCCTGAACCTTGAGTACCGTCAGCAACTCTTCGGCAATCTCTACGGAGCCGTCTTCCTTGACGCAGGAAACGTGTGGAACCTCTCCACCAATGTTGGAACCGATGACGAGGAGACCGATGACTTCTACAGGGATTTCTATGCCGATTCGCGATTCGAACTCAACAAGTTCTTCGATCAGCTTGCTCTTGGTACAGGTATTGGTTTGCGTTACAACCTCGACTTCCTTGTGTTACGACTGGACTGGGGTATTGGTCTTCACCTGCCTTACGAAACAGAACGTTCTGGCTACTTCAATGCCCGCAGCTTCTCGCGCGACCAGACCCTCCACTTCGCTATTGGTTATCCCTTCTAATGGATGGATATATAAAAAAACTGGGCTTCCACGCAATTTGCGGGAAGCCCGTTTTTTATTTATCGACCTGCTTGTCGGCCCATTCTTGTAGCGTTTCTATATATTTCTCACACCGTTCGTCATAGAGGCGCTTTTCGCGTTGACGGACTATGAGCTTATAGAGCAACCACAACAATAAACAGGGCACTAGACCAGCTACGAAACTGAGCCAGAAGAGTAAATGGTTGTCCGGACTCTTCCACGTCAGCAACACAGGAGGAATGCAGAAGATGATAACGAGCCACAAGGGGCCGCGACGTCTCATGTCCTTCTGCCACTCCAGCAGATCCTGCTTGCGGTCTATATAGTCCTCGAAGTCCTCATCGCTGATGCCAAAGTGCTCAGCTTTGGGCAGGGTAGGGTTATTCCTGTTCTTGGAACGGATCGTAATAATCCTGCTCTGGAGGGTCTCCTCGAACTGGGGTGCGTCGATATAGCGTCGGTCAATATTGAACATCTTAGCAGAGTTTGCGTGAGCCGTCGCCAATGACTACGTCATAGACCTTAGGCTCGTGGCCGTACTTCTCGTTGAAGCGCTTCTTGGCATCGGCAATGAACTGACGGTAGAGGTCGTTACGTACCAGGTTGATGGTGCAACCGCCGAAGCCGCCGCCCATGATGCGCGAGCCCGTCACACCGTTCTCCTTGGCAATGTCGTTGAGGAAGTCGAGTTCCTCGCAGCTTACCTCGTAATCCTTCGACAGACCTTCGTGTGTCTGGTACATCAGCTCGCCGACCTTCTCGTAGTCGCCTTCGTTGAGGGCGTCGCAGACGGCCAGCACGCGGTCTTTCTCACCGAGCACGAACTTGGCGCGCTTGTAGTCCTCTTCGCCTACTTCGGCACGTACCTCGTCAAGCTGTTCCCAGGTGCAGTCGCGCAGGGTCTCAAACTTGCCCTCGGGATGCTTGGCGGCAATGTGCTTCACCACGTTCTCGCAGGAGTTGCGGCGGTCGTTGTAGGGCGAGCCTGCCAACTGATGCTTAACAACAGAGTCGAGCAGCACAAGGCGGTAGCCGTCGGGCTTGAAGGGGAAGTATTCGAACTCACGGCTACGACAGTCGAGGCGCATGAGGCAACCTGCTTTGCCGAAGACGCTGGCGAACTGGTCCATGATGCCGCACTTCACGCCACAGTAGTTATGCTCTGTGGCCTGTCCTGCGAGTACCATATCCCACTGGCTTACCTTGTTGTCGCCAAAGAGGTCATTCAGACCACAGGCGATACAGCTCTCCATTGCGGCTGACGACGACATGCCGGCACCGAGGGGAACGTCACCGGCAAAGGCAATGTTAAAGCCCTTCACGGGAACGCCGCGCTTCTGCATCTCCTTGGAGATACCATAGATGTAGCGTGCCCAAGAGGCGTGAGGACCATCGGGGTCGTTGAGCTTGAAGTCAACGCGGTCCTTCAGGTCGATGGCGTATGCCATTACGGTGTCTTCCGTTCCGTTGGGGCGCATCTCTGCCATGATACCCTTATCTACTGCTCCGGGGAATACGAATCCTCCGTTGTAGTCTGTGTGCTCACCGATGAGGTTGATACGACCCGGTGAGGCATATACATTGCCGGTCTTTCCATCAAAGTGCTTGATGAAGCGGCTTCTTACAAATTCAATATCCATCATGTTGATTTACGATTTGACAATTTACGATTTATGATTTATTCTACTGGGATATCCTTGTTCACGTTCTTGCAGCCGATGAGGGCGTAGTAGAACATGTAGGCGACGGCAAGGAAATAGACAAAGTAGCTGGGCATGTAACCCATGAAGTTGGAGAACCAACCCTGTATGAGCGGCAGTACGCCACCGCCTACTACCATCATCATAAAAATACCACTGGCCTGTGCCGTATATTTGCCCAATCCCTCAGTAGCAAGGTTGAAGATGCTGGCCCACATGATAGAGGTGCAAAGACCGCAGAGAACGAGCAGCAGGGCGCTGACGGGAACCTGAGCAGTCCAGAACTTGAACTCCATGATGTCGAACAACGGCATTGTGATGATGTTCTCCTTGGGGATAAACATGGCAGCAGCAATCAGTATCATGGCTACAGACGTGGTGCCGAGCATGAGCTGACGCGACGATATCTTACCGGCAATGAAGCCAGATACCAAACGACCACAAAGCATGAGTAACCAGTACATGGCAGCTACAGCTCCACCAATCTTGGCAGCATTCTCAATGAGACCTGCTCCCTTGCCTGTTAAATCGGACAGATAGAAGTTCAAGGCTCCGGGAATACCGACCTCAACGCCTACATAGAAGAAGATGGCAATGACACCCAGCGTGCAATGACGGAAAGACCAAGGAGAGTGTTCGAACTTCGTGTCTGCAGTCACCTTGCCCAACTCAGGATCCTTGATAGGGATGAAAATCAGCGCAATGAAAGCCAAAGCAAAGACAGCCATTGCAATATACATGACAAGGTTTACCTGCGACATCTGTGTGACGTCAGCTTCTGTGGCGAGACGTTTCACACCGTCAATGATGACCTGCTTCTTTTCAAAGACATCATTCATTGTCACCACCTGTCCTACCAATGCACCTACCAACATCGGGGTTAGAGTTCCGGTAAGGGAATTTAGCGTACCTCCGATGAGGTTCAGCTGGTTGCCACGATTACCACCACCTCCGAGAAGGTTCAGCATCGGGTTGACTACGGTGTTCAGGATGCAGACGGAGAAACCGCTGATGAAGGCACCGAGCAGATAGACGCAGAAGCCCGAAATGCCAGTTGGGAAACTGGAGATGTACTGTGTCAGTACACCGAAGAATCCTACGGCAATACCGATGAGTGCGGTCTTTTTGTAGCCGACTTTGGTCAGCATCTTGCCGGCGGGAATACCCATGAACAAGTATGCAAAGAAGTTCATGAAGTTACCCAGCATACCGAGCATGTTGTTCCCGTCGATTTCTGGCTGGCTCTTCCAGATAACGCCGATAGGAGCCCCAAGATTGGTGACGAACGCAATCATAGCGTACAAGAAGAACATGGTGATGATGGCAATGATGCTGCCATTCATCTTTTGTTGATTACTCATAATTGTTTGATAGCTTAAGTGTTAGCCGTTACGGTTATTTCTCTACTCCGAACTTATAGACAGTCTTCTGCTTGTAGCGCTGTCCTGGGTTCAGAATCACGCTGGGGAAGTAGGGACGGTTAGGTGTATCGGGGAAGTGCTGAGCCTCTAAGCATACTGCTGAGCGATAGGGGAACGTTGCACCGTTGGCACCCTTGTAACCGGTAGCGAAGTTTGCGGTGTAGAGCTGCAGACCAGGTTCTGTGGTGTAGCACTCCAGTGTACGACCACTCTTCGGGTCTTTCACCTTGGCGGCAAAACTCAGTTCACCTTCTTCCTGCTTGTTCAGCACGTAGTTGTGGTCGAAGCCGTGACCGAACTTAATCTGCTCGTTGTCAGCGTTGATGTCCTGTCCGAAGCTCTTCGGCGTACGGAAGTCAAACGGCGTACCTTCCACCTTCAGGATTTCACCTGTAGGAATGGCAGTAGCGTCAGTCGGCAGATAGAAGTCTGCGTTGATTTCGCAAATCTGGTCTTCGATAGTGGGAGTGGGATCTGCGGTACCTGCCAGGCTGAAGAATGCGTGGTGGGTAAGGTTGCAGATGGTCTTCTTGTTCGTGGTAGCCAGATACTCGATAACCAGCTCGTTCTGGTCGGTGAAGGTAAACTCAACTGTTACGTCCAGCTCGCCGGTATAGCCTTCCTCACCATAGGAAGAGATGCGGTGCAGGGCGAGTGAGCGGGGACCCATCTGACGGGCGTCCCATACCTTGGCATTGAAGCCCTTGAGACCACCGTGCAGGTGGTTAGGACCGTCGTTAAGTGCCACCTGGTACTCCTTGCCGTTCAGCGTGAACTGACCTTTGCAGATACGGTTGCCCCAGCGTCCGATAAGCGTTGACAGGTAGGGTTCCTGTCCGCTGGTGAGCTGCTGAATGTTTGCGTGTCCCTGAATGACATTACCTACGTTACCGTCTTTGTCGGGAACCATGATGGCACAAATAGCACCGCCATAATTAGAGATGGCTACTTCGTACCCGAGACGATTCTTCAGGATGTATAAATCTGTTTTCTTACCATTAATCGTAGCCTGAAAGTCCTTGCGTTTCAGACCACACAGCGTCGCTGTTTTTGTAGTGTTTGACATATCTTTCTTGTTTTAAGTTACAGTTTGTTTGCAAAGTAACTCAAAAAACTCGAAATAAGCAAACTTAACGCCCTAAAAAGTGTTCAATGGAATGTTAAAAACACCTAAATGCAATTTTTGAGGAAGTCGGCGACCACGTAACTGCTGCCTCCTACGAAGACAAAATCCTCGCGTGCAGCAACGCTTTTCACCATGTTGTAGGCCTCTTCAACCGTTCGGAACTCATTGCCTACCAGCCCGTTCTCGTTAGCCAGCATGAGCAGGCGATCTACAGGAATAGCCCGTTTGTTGTCTGCTTGGGTAAAATAGTACGATGCGTTTCGGGGCAACAGCTTCATAACACCCTCCACGTCCTTGTCATCAACCATTCCGAAGATAATGTGCATGTTTTGGCACTTAATGTTGTTGAGTTGACGGCTCAGATACTGCCAGCCTGCCAAGTTGTGGCCGGTGTCACATACTGTGAGCGGAATTTCCTTGACGATTTGCCAACGGCCCTGTAGTCCTGTCAGCTCGCTGACGTTGGACAGTGCCTTTTGTATCTCCTTATGGCACAATTGTTGATTCTCGGGTAACTCGCATTTGCAGAGCAAACCGATTTCCTCCAGTTGACGAACGGCACATAGAATGGTGTTGGTGTTCTTTTCCTGATATAGTCCGCCCAGTTCTCCCTGCAGTTTTCCGTCATGAAAGGTGACGTAGCGCATGGTGCCGTTTGTTAGAGCCTCTGCTTGTATAACTTCAGGTTCGTCTTCGGCAAAAACAATGGGCGCCTGCATCTCGCGTGCCTTCTTTTCAAAGACAGGACGTGTCTCGGGAGTAGCTTCGCCGATGACGACGGGTACGCCCTGCTTGATGATACCTGCTTTCTCGGCAGCAATCTTTGCCAGCGTGTCACCCAGGAATTGGGTATGGTCAAAACTGATGTTGGTAATGATGGAGAGGTCTGGCTGAATGATATTGGTACAGTCGAGCCGTCCGCCCAAGCCGACTTCTACGACTGCAATATCGACCTTCATTTCGCTGAAATACTTGAAGGCCATCGCTGTGGCCAGCTCGAAGAACGTTGGCTTCAGCGGCTCAAAGAATTCGCGTTCCTGTTTGACGAAGTCCACCACGTATTCCTTCGATATGCACTTGCCGTTGATGCGGATGCGCTCACGGAAATCAACCAAGTGGGGTGAGGTGTAGAGACCTACCTTGTATCCACAACTTTGCAGAATGGCTGCCAGCGTGTGCGAACAGGAGCCCTTGCCGTTGGTGCCTGCCACGTGGATGGTGCGGAAGTTGCGGTGTGGGTGTCCAAAGTGTTCATCCAGCGCCTGCGTATTCTGCAGCCCTTCCTTATAGCCTGATGCTCCCTGTTTTTCGAACATGGGAAGCTGGCTGAACAGATACTGGCAAGTCTCTGTATAGTTCATCACACTTTAGTTAAAGTAGTTCTTGAACTTCTGGAAGATGGAACGTTTGGTGTCGGCATCGCCCTTGAAGTTGTCGCTCTGCTGGAGCTTTTCCACCATCTCCTTCTCTTCGCGGCTTAAGGTCTTCGGTACATAGACGCTGACGTTGACCACTAGGTCGCCACGTCCGCGGCCATAGCCCTGTACAGCAGGAAGTCCCTTGCCTCTCAGACGCATGGTCTTACCTGGCTGGATGCCGTTTTCTATCTTAATCTTCAGCTTGGTTCCTTCAATGGTCGGAATCTCTACTTCGCCGCCCAGCGCTGCTGTGGGGAAGTCGAGCAGTAGGTTGTAGATGAGATCGTTCTCGTCGCGGACGAAGGTGTCGTTCTCTTCCTCCTCAATGAAGACCTGAATGTCACCGTTGATACCGTTGTTGTGGCCTGTGTTGCCTTTGCCCGGTACGTTGACCACCATGCCTTCGGCTACGCCGGCAGGGATGTTGATTTCCACCACTTCCTCGCCTTTTTCTACACCGGTTCCTCCGCAATGCTTACACTTATCCTTGATGACGTGGCCCGTACCATTACAGGTGGGACAAACGCCCTGTGTCTGCATCATGCCGAAGATGCTCTGCGTGGTATGGGTGATGACGCCCGAGCCGTGACAGGTCTGACAAATCTCGTCCGAGCTGCCTGCCTCGGCACCTGAGCCATGACAATGGGCACAGGTGATGTCCTTGCGTACCTTGAACTTCTTGGTGACGCCCGTAGCAATCTCGTTCAGCGACAAACGGACCTTCAGACGCAGGTCGCTGCCACGATGTTTCTGAGGACGGCGCTGTCCTCCGCCTCCGAAGCCTCCGCCGAAAATGTCACCGAACATCGAGAAGATGTCGTCCATGTTCATGCTGGTGGCGTTGAATCCGCCGAATCCGCCGCCCATGGGTCCATTGAATCCGAACTGGTCGTACTGCTGGCGTTTCTTGGGGTCGTGCAGCACGTCGTAGGCCTCGGCAGCCTCCTTGAATTTCTCCTCGGCTTCCTTGTCGCCGGGGTTACGGTCGGGGTGGTATTTGATGGCGATGGTGCGATACGCCTTCTTGATTTCGTCTTCTGTAGCGCCTTTTGCGACGCCCAGCACCTCGTAGTAGTCTCGTTTTTGTGCCATTGTTTATTGTCCTACGGCCACCTTAGCGTGGCGGATTACTTTGTCGTTCAGCATATATCCTTGCTGCAGGCAGTCGATAACCTTGCCCTTCTTGTCGTCTCCCATGCTAGGCACCATAGCCACAGCCTCATGGATATCGACGTCGAAGTCGGCATTCTCGGTCTCAATCTTCTTGACGCCCAGTCCTTCGAGTGCCTTCTGGAACTTCTGGTAGATGAGCTCCATGCCTTCGCGCAGCACTTGCGGGTCGTCGGTCTTCTCACCGTTCTCGAGGGCACGCTCCATGTCGTCGAGCACGGGCAGGATGGCCTTGATGACGTTAGTGCCACCGTTCAGTATCAGCTCGGCCTTCTCCTTTGTGGTGCGTTTGCGGTAGTTGTCAAACTCTGCCACAGAACGCAGGTATTTGTCCTTCAGCTGTTCGTTCTCCAGAAGAGCCTGCTCCAGCGGGTCCATTTCCTCGGCCTCTGAGTTCTCTGAATTCTCTGAGTTCTCTTCTGTTTCCTGTTCTTCGTTGTCGAGGATTTCCTCCTCTTCCACGTTTATCTTTTCTTCTTCTTTCATAGCGGTAATGTTTTTTCTTCAGTACAGCAAAAACCATGCCATACCTCTTTTAACTCTCAACTCTCAACTCTTAACTAATATACATCTTTGCCTTCTGCTCCTTGATGTTCTCGTCGTAGATGTAGTCGTCGTAGGTCATCAGCTTGTCGATGGTGCCGCTGGGTGTCAGTTCGATGATGCGGTCTGCCACCGTGTTGATGAACTCATGGTCGTGCGAGGCGAACAGGATGTTACCCTTGAACGAGATGAGGTTATTGTTGAAAGCCTGAATGCTCTCCAAGTCCAGATGGTTCGTCGGCGTGTCGAGGATAAGGCAGTTGGCATTCTTCAGCTGCATGCGCGCAATCATACAACGCATCTTTTCACCTCCTGACAGCACGCAGACCTTCTTCTGCACGTCCTCGTCCTTGAACAGCATGCGCCCGAGGTACGACTTCATCAGCACCTCGTTGCCCGTGCCATATTGGCTGAGCCAATCCACGAGGTTCATCTCCGACTGGAAGAACGCCGTGTTGTCTAACGGCAGGTAGGCTGTCGTAATGGTCACGCCCCACTTGTAGGTGCCGGCCTGCGCCTCGCGGTTGCCGTTAATAATCTCGAAGAGGGCTGTCATCGCTTTCGGGTTGTGTGACAGGAAGACAGTCTTCTGACCTTTCTCGATGGTGAAGCTCACATTGTCGAACAGCACCGTGCCGTCGGCATCCACAGCCTTCAGACCCTCCACCTCAAGGATCTGCGTGCCCGGCTCACGCTCCATCTGGAAGATAATGCCAGGATATTTACGTGTAGAGGGAGTGATTTCCTCTACGTTCAGCTTCTCCAGCATCTTCTTTCTGGATGTCGTTTGCTTCGACTTGGCCACGTTGGCAGAGAATCGGCGGATGAACTCCTCCAGCTGCTTGCGCTTCTCCTCGGCCTTCATCTTCTGGTTCTGCTGCTGACGCAGGGCCAACTGACTTGATTCGTACCAGAACGAGTAGTTACCCGAGAACAGCGTCACCTTGCCGAAGTCAATATCGACGGTCTGCGTCGATACGGCATCCAGGAAGTGACGGTCGTGGCTGACCACGAGCACACATTGCTCCAGGTTCGAGAGATATTCCTCCAACCATTGTACGGTGTCGAGGTCCAGGTCGTTCGTCGGCTCGTCCAGCAGCAGGTTGTCAGGATGTCCGAAGAGTGCCTTGGCCAGCATGACGCGCACCTTCTCGTTGTTCGAAATCTCTGACATCTGCTTGTAGTGCTGAGCTTCCTGCACGCCCAGGTTCTGCAGCAGCTGTGCAGCCTCGCTCTCAGCCTCCCAGCCGTTCATCTCGGCGAAGGCCATCTCTAAATCGGCAGCCTTTACGCCGTCTTCCTCGGTCATCTCCTCCTTGGCGTAGAGCGCCTCGCGCTCCTTCATGTTCTGCCACAGCGGCTGGTGACCCATCAGCACCGTGTCCATCACGGAGTACTCGTCATATTTGAAGTGGTCCTGCTCCAGCACGCTCAGACGCTCGCCGGGAGCCAGTTCCACCGTTCCCTTGTTCGGCTCCAGCTCGCCGCTGATGGCGCGCAGCAAGGTCGATTTGCCTGCACCGTTAGCACCGATGATGCCGTAGATATTTCCACTTGTAAACTTCAGATTGACGTCCTTGTAGAGCGTCTTCTTGCCGAATTGTATGGCCAGATTGGTTACTGTAATCATGCTTTATCCTATACCTTATATATATAACAGGGTGCAAAGGTACAAATAAGTGAGCAAAATGCAAAAGGAAAACTTGTTTTTCTTTTCATTTTCGAACGTGAGTACCTTCGACCGTCAGGTCAAAGGTAGTGAAAACTGTGCGAAATACAAAGAAAAACCTCCTTTTATTTTGTTCATTACGAATAATTCATTATCTTTGCGGATGAATATAATTGTTTAACCCCTAAAAACTGAATGCCTATGGGCTGAGAAAGATTAATTAAGGACATATATAAATAAAGGCGTTAGCTTTTGATTCTTGTTCTATCGAAATCGGCAAATTTCACAGAGCACCAAGAGTTGAAGTTAATGCTCGCGCTGGCTGGCGTGGGCTTTTACTCGAATATGGTGCATAGGTGTTTGCCGATACCTGATAGAACGTAGACGAAGTAAGTAGTCCACGTTTTTATTTTGTCCACGAACAGAGAGAGAAGGACTATATAAACACTCATTTTAAAAAAGTAAAACAATGAAAAAAAGTTTAATTATTACTATTTCGTGTATAGCATTTGCTTTTACCGTTAATTCGTGTGGTGTGTTTAAATCATATGTAGCTGATTATTCTATAGGATTGTCTTCCGTAGAAAGCCCTGCAGATGCAAAAAAACAGTTTGGTGAAACAAAAGTTGTCAATTTTAATGAAGAAGGGGTCAATAAATACCGTTATGAAGATGATTATATTGATATTGTATGGTATGTTGGTCAAAAACAATTCAACTTTGTTTTGAAAAACAAATCAGGTCATACTCTTAAAATAAATTGGGATGACGTGAGTTATGTAGACGTAAAAGGTAATGTTGGACGTGTGATGCACTCTGGTGTAAAATACGCAGAACGTAATAATTCTCAGCCTGCAACTACCTTGCCAAAGAATGCAAGTATTTCAGATCTTCTGCTCCCTACGGATAATGTCTATTATGATTCAGGAAAATATGGTGGTTGGCGAGAGAGGTACCTGGTGCCATGTGTTTATAAAAATCAAGAAGCATTCAATGCGGAAGCTTCATCTCTTGTTGGTAAAACAATGACAATATTGATGCCGATAATGATTGAGAATGTACAAAATGATTATACTTTTACATTCTCCATTGATAAGCTACTAAATACAGCAAAGTGATAATTATTTAAATTGACATTACACAGCGGAGACGCCGTTTAAAAATGTAACAACTCCTCGCCACTCCAATTATTACAAGGAATGGCGGGGATGTTGTTTTATGTGCGTTCTATCTACACAACATTTCGGCTAGCGCGTTGAGTGACAGGCATTGGTCGCGGCGGATGGTGAGGTGTTCGTTGTGATGGTCCCAAGGGGCAAGTAGCAGCAGCTGACCTCGGGCACAGGCTTCCATACGCTTGCCGGAGGGCTTGGCCAGTTCCGTAAAGCCGTTCTCCTGCAGGATGATGAGTGGGTGTCCTTCTTCGAAGGCTGCACGCATGATGTGCTTCTCGCCCTTGGAGATGCTGGGCGACACGAGCACCGCGCCCTGACGGGCCAGCGCTAGGCACTCCTGCGTCTTGGCCTCTATATTTTCGTCGGTCAGGCGGCGTGAGCATTGCACCTGAATGCGCAGTGGACGGTCAAGCAGGAAGCGGTTGCCGATGGCCGAGAACTGCTGTGAGCCAACCATGAGCCCTCGCTGTACGCGGAACAAGTCGGGGTGCTCGCGCTTCATGAGCAGCCGTCGTGGGTTGTCCTCGAGGTAGTGCAGCCAGCGTTCCAGCTGTCCCTCGCGCAGCAGCAGCCGGTCGTTGTAGCCTCGGGCAAAGAGCAGGCCGTGGGTGCGGTCCTCCTTTGGATTGGCGGTTGGTTGCTGTCCTAGTCCTGTTGATTGCGACTGAGTCGCAATAGACGGTACAAATGGTCCAAGCACAAGCTCACGGTACGCACGGTTACAGCCAGTCTTAAAACCCCGTATTACGCGGCTTAGGTCTTTCTCCATTTTCTCTTTTATGAACAGTATTCCGTGCAGGTGGTCAGGCATCATCTGTAGAGCGACGACGACAATCTGCGGGTAGTAATGCGGTATGCCGTTCCATTCCTCCGCCACCCGCTGTCCAAGCTCAGAGAGCACGATGTGCGGCGCGTCGGCGTTACCTGTCTCGGCATTGCAGCAGCCCACCACTTTGCCGAAGAGCGGACGTCGTCCTTCGGTCACCATCGTCACCATGTACATCTGGCGGCTGGTGTAGTCGTGACCCACGCAGCGTCGGAGCATCGAGGGTTTCTTCTCGCCTGCAAACGGCTTCTGCTTCTCGTACGTTTCCCTATCCATATTGCAAAGATACGAATAAGTGAGAAGAAAACCAAAAGAATTTTGAGTTTTCTCAACGGCGCTTTGTAAAAGTCAAAACGGCGTTTAGCCACACGAAGGTGCCGAGTTGAAGGGACGAAGGTGCCGTTTTCAAGGGATGAAGGTGCCGTTTCCTGGGGAGGAAGATGCCGTTTCCTCGGGGTAGGAGCGCCCGATGATAATATTATTACCGCCCGCTGATGAACATAGCAGCGGACGGTGATGATTATAGCATCGGGCGGTGATGACCGTTGATATTTTTGCTATAGCTGACGACAAGGTTTGAAATGGAGCGTACGGCCCTCCCTGTCGCACTTTAGAAGCGGGTTCTCTCCCTCGCATTTAGAGAGTAGCCATTGCCTGGCAGTGGAATACTTCATGCCACTCCAGTAGGCGAAGGAACGAATGGTGATGTATCCCTTTTGCAGACACCTCTGAAGGGCATCCTCGACGTTTGTCTCGCTGGGTTCCGGGCGGTCATACTTCACGTCCGTGACCTTGAGGAATCCCTCATCCAGACGGTCTTCCAACTCCTGGTTGAAGCGCTTGGAGGGGATGAACTCGATGCCAGCGAAATAGACGTCGTCGTGCTTCACCTTTGCGGGGTCGCTGAAGTCACCCTTGATCTTCAGCTTCGGAGCAAACGAGCCAATGGGAGTCTCTATGCGGGAGCCGTCCTCCATGAACCCAGCCGCTACGTCGAGAAAGGCCTCGAACACGCGCGTCAGTTCCCCCTTCGACATGCCGCGATACTTGTTGCAAAACTCGTCGAGCGTCCTCATGCTCCACTTCCGCCCGACAGCTGGGTGTGGGTAGAGCAACGGTTTACCATCCTCGCCCTTCGTGGGTCTCGGCAGCAGCTCGAACTTCATTCCTTTCTTCTTGCGTGGCATAATCTATCTTATTATTCTTTTGCAAAGATACAACTTTTTTTGCAACTATGCAAGTATGTGAGAAAGAAAAACAGGTTTTCCTTTGGTATTTCGCTCGGTTTTCATTACCTTTGAGAATAACCTCGAAGGTAAGATGCACCTCGGAAGAAAAAATAAATCGATATTTATTTTGTTCTTCGCTCGGTTTTCATTACCTTTGCCAAATAATATGTATATTGACAATTGTTAGCCTATGGGATATGACATGGAAAATGATAGACAGAAGGCCCGTCTGGCGTTGATTTTGAGGACTGGCAGGTTGCGTCTGTGGTTCTATTATCCTGCCACGCGGCGTTACTGCTATATGTCGGAAGCCGGCGAGTACGAGCAGGAATATAATCCTGCGGAATTTGCCAAACTGTTTCATCGTGACGACGTGGAGCAGATGCGTAGCATCCTCTTCGATATTTGTGACGGCAAGCAGGACAGCGGTCAGCTTTACATGCGCAGCCGAGCGCTTAAGGAGTCTAACTGCAGGCACTTCGAGGTGTCTATTTCCATTATGAGTCGCGACGAGAAAGGCGCGCCTACGTCGTTGATGGGTATCCAGCATGATGTGACGGAGGAATACCGCAGACAGGAAAGGATTCGGCAGTTGCTGATGCGTTATCACACCATTTTCGACTCTTCGATGCTCGACATGCTGTACTACGACAAGAACGGTGTACTGACCGACCTCAACGACCGCGCCTGCGAGTCTTTTCACGTGAAGGACCGCGACAGGGTGCTCGATGGCAGTTTCCTTTTAGTGAACAATCCTTTCTACAACCAGATACCGCTGGACGAGATGGAGAATTCGCATACGAGTAGCATTGTCAAGTTCAACCAGTTTACAGAGGAGAAGTACCGAGTTGATGAGTTTGCGATGAAGGGGACGATGTATTATGAATCGACCATCAACCCCATCCGCAACGAGGAGGGAGAATTGGAAGGCGTCTATATGGCAGGCCGTGACGTCTCGGAGATGGTGAACTCGTATCATCGACAGCAGGAGGGTGTGCGGCAGTTGCAGCGAGGCACGCAGAACATCAAGCAGTATCTTGCCAACATTGACTATGCGCTGAGTGTTACGAAGGTGCAGATGGTCAACTACTATCCGCAGGCTTATACCTTCGAGATTGTCAATAGAGAAACCCATCACAATCTCCGCATGTCGCAGCTGCGTTGTATCCGCCTGGCATCACCGCGCTTCCGCCGTACCGTCAACTGTTTGCTGAACAGAATGGACCATCTGACGAAGAACAGCATCTCGCAGGCTATAGAAACGGAGATACGCGACGAGAAAGGCCGTCCGATTTGGTTGATGTTCAATATGGTGCCCATGCTGGATGCCGACGGTCGTGTGGTGCGCTATTTCGGCACGTACCGTAACGTTACCAACACGGTGGAGACTGAACAGCGCTTGGCGGAAGAAACCAAGAAAGCCCAGGAGGCCGAGCTGGTGAAGCAGAGTTTCCTGACCAACATGAGTTACGAGATACGCACCCCGCTGAACAATATTGTCGGCTTTGCCGGACTGTTCTCCGATGAGCATGCCGAGAGCGACGAACCTTTCTTCGTGGAACAGATCAAGCAAAACACCAACGAGTTGCTGGTGCTGATAAACGACATCCTCTATATTTCGCGTCTGGAAGCCAAAATGGAGGAATTCAAAAAGGAGGATGTGGATTTTGCACAGGTCTTTGAGGAGAAGTGCCAAATGGGTCTGACCACAATCAAGCCTAACGTAAAGCCCATCATTCACCAGCCCTACAACAGCCTGGTAGTCGAAATTGACCTGAAGCACGTGTCTATGATTATCCAGCGTTTGTGCACCCTCTCGTGTATGACAACCACCCAAGGCTCCATTACTGCCAGCTACGAGTATCGTCGTGGCGAGCTGACCATCAATATCGAGAATACAGGAGTGGGACTCTCTGCCGAAGAGTTGCCTCATATCTTCGAGCACTTCTCGCGCGACGAGAAGGGCCGATTGAAAGGGTCTGGACTCGATATGCCTATTGTGCAACAGCTCGTACTGCAGATGGGCGGTACCATAGACATTCAGTCTGACTATGGCAAGGGCACCAGTGTATGGGTTTCAATACCTTGCAGCGCCTCTAAGATAGAAAAGAAAAGGAAGTGACAGATAATTCCTCAGGAAAAATGAATAAGCATCATATCTTTGACGAGCAACAGGCCATGCAGATGGCGCTCGATATTACAGGAAACCACGTTATGTGCCTCGACTTGCGGCAGAACTGTCTGTTCGACCTGTACGGACATGCCATGTTCGGTAATAATGTAGGTATAGAGGTGTGCTATAATTACGTCCATCCGGATGACCGCGAACGGTTCCGCACCTTTGTGGAGCGCATGAGTAACGGCACCGACAAGGAAGCGGAATGCCGATTCCGCTGGGACCAGAACTATACCGGTGAGGGTAAACCCGACTGGCACGACATGCATGGCTATGCCATTGCAGAGGATGAAGACGGGAAGCCCGTTAACGTCATTGTCACCGTGACTGACGAGACTGACATGCTGCGAAAGGAACGCGAGGTTCAGCGGGTTTCAGAAAGATACAGAACCATCTTTGAGAACTCCATCATCGGATTGTCGTTCTATTCACATGAGGGCTGGCTGATAGATGCCAACCGAATGATGCGTAGAATCTGTAACTTTGATAGTGATGACGGTGACCTCTTTTTCTCGAAGATGAATCTTTTTGAGATGATGCCGTTCAACGAAGTACTGGACCGAGTACATCCCCAGGAGTACTGGGCATGCTCGTTGAGTGTCATCCCAGAAAGAAACATGCACGTATATCTGGAAATCGGCGTTCACCCCATTTATGATGAGTTCGGGCAGTTGATGTATATCTCTGTGTCGGCCCACGACGTGACGGCGGAACGTGAAATGTACCTCAAGGTCAAGGAGAACGATGCCCAGATGCAGAAAATCAACGAGTCTATCAAGACTTATGAAGCTGAGTTGTGTAATATGCTGGAGGCCTCCAAGATGCAGACTTGGCGCATCAGTTTGGACCGCGACGTCATAGAGTACTACAACGGTCTGAATACGGTTGTGCGCTCGTTCAGTCTGAAGCAGTTGCAGAAAATCTTTGTCAATCAGAATGAGGAATTTGTCAAGTCCTTGGGAAATCTCACCGAGGCGCTGCGCAAGCCGTTGTTCTATGTCGGTCAGATGTATCCTGCTGTGAGTGGCTCTGCCGAACTGCAATGGGTGCAGATTAACTGCATTCCCGAGTACGACAAGGACGGACGGCTCTTGGGCGCATTCGGCGTTTGGCGCAATATCAGCGACCTGATGCATAAACAGGACCTGCTGCGCAGGGAGACGCAGCGTGCCAAGGAGTCAGGTCAGATGAAGAGTCTCTTCCTGGCCAACATGACCCACGAGATTCGCACGCCCATCAATGCCATAGTGGGCTTCTCGGAAGTGATGGCTTCGATTACTGATTCGGAGGAGAGAAAGGAAGTCATGCAAATCATCAAGAACAACTGTGATATGCTGCTACGTTTGGTGAACGATATCCTGACAGCTTCGTCGCTGGAAAGTGGCCGCGTGAGCATTAAGCCGGTCGAGGTTGATTTCTCCAAGACCTTCAACGAGCTGTGGGAGTCGTTGCGCCCCAGGGTACAGGAGCCTGGAGTGGAGTTCCAGAGGGACAATCCCTATGGTGCCCTTCAAATCCGGATTGACGCAGAGCGCGTGTCGCAGGTCATCACCAACTTTGTCACCAATGCCGTGAAATATACCCATCAGGGACATATCAAGATTGGCTACCGCAAGGAGACCAGAATGGTAGAAGGCAGACAGCGCGAAGGCCTGTATGTCTATTGCGAGGATACGGGCGCCGGCATCCCCAAGGAGGCGCAGAAGAAGATTTTTGAGCGTTTCTTCAAGGTCAATGACTTTGTCCAGGGAACAGGTCTCGGCCTATCTATCTGTAAGGCTTTTGCTGATGCCTGTCATGGTAGCATCGGTGTCTTTTCGGAGGGCAAGGACAGAGGTTCTCTCTTCTGGATGTGGATACCGTTATAAGCATTAACGAAAAAAAACAGAAAAACAATGAGATATAATCCGTACAATCAACAAGGAGAATACGACCATCTGACGGTCAGTCGCGAGCAGCCTCTGCTGGAGTTCCTGTTGGAGAACGTGCAGCAGAGCCGTACGAAGATCAAGGCAACCCTGCAAGGACAGGGCATCAAGGTCAACGGCAAGACCGTGACGCAGTTTGACTTTATGCTGCAGCCTGGCATGAAGGTGGCTGTGAGCAAGACCAAGCGTAACCAACGGGGCTTCAAGAGCCGTTACATGAAGGTGGTGTATGAGGACCGTTGGATTATCGTCGTGGAGAAGGCTGTTGGCATCCTCTCGATGGCGGCTGGCCACTCGAGCCTGAACGTGAAGTCGGTACTCGACGACTATTTCCACAAGACGGGACAGAAGTGCCGCGCCCATGTGGTGCATCGCTTGGACCGTGACACGAGCGGACTGATGGTCTATGCCAAGGACATAGAGACCGAACAGCTCTTTGAGCACGCCTGGCACGACATCGTCTATGACCGCAGGTACGTGGCTGTGGTGAGTGGCGAGATGGAGCAGAACGAAGGTACCGTGGCTAACTGGCTGAAGGACAACAAGGCCTACGTCACCTATTCCTCACCGGTGGATAATGGCGGCAAGTATGCTGTCACCCACTTCCATGTGCTGGCTCGTACCACAGAGCGCTCCTTGGTAGAGTTTAAGCTGGAGACGGGACGCAAGAACCAGATTCGCGTCCACTCGGCCGACATGGGGCATCCCGTCTGCGGCGATACCAAGTACGGCAATGGTGACGACCCGCTGCATCGCCTTTGCCTGCATGCTTTCGTGCTGTGTTTTACGCACCCCGTAACCCACGAGCGCATGGAGTTTGAGACACCCATTCCCGTTCAATTCCGAAAGTTGTTTTAAGCACGATGAACTACGAACTGAAGACCCCAAGCCTCGACCTCGTGGAGTTTGTCGAGAAGAACATCCTGCCGCGCTATGCGGAGTTTGACAAGGCCCACAGCCTGAGCCATGTGAATAGCGTCATCCGCCGTTCGCTGGAACTGGTGCGCACGACTGGTGCCGAACCCAATATGGTCTATGTCGTGGCGGCCTATCATGACCTTGGCCTCTCAGGGCCACGTGCTGTCCATCACCTCACGAGCGGAAAGATTCTGGCGGCCGATGCCCGTCTGAAACGCTGGTTCTCGCCAGAGCAGATCAAGATGATGCGTGAAGCCGTCGAGGACCATCGTGCTTCCGCCAGTCATGCTCCTCGCAGCATCTATGGGCGTATCGTGGCAGAGGCAGACCGCGACCTTGACCCAGAGACGGTGTTTCGTCGCACGGTGCAGTTCGGCCTCGATAATTATGGCGAGCTCGACCATGAGCACCAATGGCTGCGCTTCCGTGAGCACATGGACAACAAGTATTCCATCAACGGCTATATCAAACTGTGGATTTCGGGTTCTCCCAACGAGCAGAAACTAACCGAGTTGCGTAACATCATTGCCCAGCCTGCCAGGTTGCGTGAGGTGTTTGAACGTATTTACGAAGAGGAAACAAAGAGTGAGTAGAGCTATGAGTGAAGTAAAGAAAAACTCGCTGAAGGCATGGGTGCTTGCCGCACGTCCTAAGACGTTGTCGGGTGCTGCCGTGCCGGTGTTGATAGGTTTGGCCTTGGCCTTTGTCGATATGAAGGCGCAGTTTGGCTTGGAGTACTTCAGTTGGACGGCAGCGGTGTTGTGTCTGCTGTTTGCTGAGGTGATGCAGGTGGATGCGAATTTCATCAACGACTTCTTTGACTATGCCAACGGTAACGACGATACGGAACGCCGCTTAGGACCCTTACGTGCCTGCACGCAGGGGTGGGTTAGCCTTGATGCCATGAAGAGGGCCATTGCGCTGACCACGGTGCTGGCCTGCGTGGTGGGTTTGCCGCTCGTCTGGTTCGGAGGTCTTGAGATGATTGCAGTGGGATTGTTCTGTGTCGTGTTCTGCTTCCTTTACACCACCCATCTGTCCTATATGGGCTTGGGCGACGTGCTGGTGCTGCTGTTCTTTGGCATCGTGCCCGTCTGCGTCACCTATTATATTCAGATGCATACCCTCACGTGGCAGGTCTTCCTGGCTTCGTTGGCCTGTGGACTGGTGGTTGACGGGCTCTTGATAGTCAACAACTACCGTGACCGCGATAACGACCGTGAGGACGGGAAGATGACGCTGGTGGTGAGAATTGGCGCAGAGAAGAGCCGTTACCTCTATCTGCTGTTAGGCGTGGTGGCTGTGCTTATGGGTTTGGTGTTCTGGCAGAACGGCCATCTGCTGGCCTTCGTCCTGCCGTTCGTCTATCTTGTGCTCCACTTTTATACCTACCTGAAAATGGTTCGCATCCATCGTGGACGCGAACTGAATATTTGCTTGGGCGAGACGGCCCGTAACATTTTGATTTACGGCCTTTGTGTAGTGGCGGGTCTGCTCGTTAGCTGAAGTACCACCACGCAAGGGCTATGCCTGCAATCACAACAATACTGATAATGCTCTTGATGAGGCAACTGGCTACTTTCTTGATGGCCAGGAAGCCGACAACGATCAGTACCAGTATAATAATATAATGTATATAGTCTGACATAACGGTTTAGTTATAGAAGTTCCACGAAACGCCGAAACGCAGGGTACCTTCGTTCATGGGGTAGTGGGGCGTCAGGAAGTAGTTGCGCGTGCCACTGCCTGCATTCACGTGGCTGTACATGACGAAGAAACGGGTACGCTTCAGGTGCATGTTGGCATAGACATCCACAAACGGATAACCGCCCAGCTCCACGCGGCTGTCGGCATTCTGCTGTATGGCAAACTGGCTCAGCTGCGGACAGTAGTCGGGGGCGTCGTACTTGGTGAAGTAGGTCACGTCAGCGCCAATCTCGAAGGTCAGCTGCTTCACTACCTTGAACTTGATGTAGAGGTTGCTGAAGATGTTGAGCGACGGCAACGGCAGCACCTCCTTGTTGCTGGAGTTCTGGTAGGTGATGACGTTCTCCCAGTTCAGGATGCCCAGTCGGAAGTCCTGACGCAGTTGTGCCGTCAGGATGTTGATGTTGCCCGTCTCCTGATAGACGTTGGCCAGCATGTTCGTCCGGCTGTTGTCGCTGTAGTCGTACGACATGCCCAGATAAGTATAGTTCTGCATCTCTTCCACGGCCACGCGAAGCTGCGTCTTGGTCTTGGGGTAGCTGAACAGCCCTTCAATGCGCAGACGGTTCTCCTTCGACAGGTCGTCGTTGTCCCACCAGAAGTGCTTGGAGTGGTAGTGCGTCAGGAGATAGACGGGAGCGGTGCGGTGCAGATAGGCGCTGGCAGCCAGCTGAACGGTGTCGCCGAAGAGCGGGAAGTTCAGGTCGGCGTTGAAGTCAATCTTCATGTCGCCTATGCTGGCACCTGCCACGCAGGTCTCGGCCGTCAGTCCGTAGTGCAGCGTCTTGCCCTGTGTCTTGATGAGTTGTCCGCCAATGCTGATGTCGTGCTCGGTGTGCCGTCCCATGGTGGTGTAGGTCTCACCGCTGATGGTGTCGGGCATGTGGAAACGTCGGTACTCGTGCGAGGCAAAGACCTTCAGTCTGGCCTTGGCATATTTGTTGA
The DNA here is from genome assembly GCA_947169685.1 of uncultured Prevotella sp. GTDB lineage: Bacteria > Bacteroidota > Bacteroidia > Bacteroidales > Bacteroidaceae > Prevotella. The sequence continues at coordinate 29,852 of CAMVQS010000008.1, forward strand.
AGCCCTCAAGCAGTGCGATGGCAAAGGTGTTCTTGACAGTCAGGTAACGTGTCTGGTCGTAGATGGAGTCACCGCTGAAGACCCGTTCGTCGTTCTCATCGAAGTAGGTGTTGCCATAGTAGCCCGTGGGCGTGGCGTGTGCCTGGTAGATGCGGTCGTAGTTGTTCACGTCAAGCGTGTGGATGAAGCTCGTCACGGGTACAAATACCTGTTTCATTGTGGAGTCGTTCAGCGCCTCGGCAGCCAGCAGACTGTCGCGCTTTTCGTGGCTATCGACGACGATGCGTGTGGTGTCTGCCTGCGTGGCAGAAGGGTCGGCAGGTGGCAGTTCGCCCACCACTCTGGCGCCCTCAGGACGGCCCATGGGCTTGGACTCCGCTCCGTCTTTGTTCTTGGGCTTCTTGTCCGCCGCAAACTGGCGGGCCTTGATTTCTTCCTCAGTCATTCTTTCCTGACGGTAGAAACCAATGTTGTAACGGTGGCTCAGCAGCAGGTGCTGGCTGTTGTTACGGTTCCAGTTCGATGACAGGATGGTGGGAATCTCGTTGGCTGTGAACGATGTTGCCTCACCTTCAGGATGGCGGATGTAGTCGTCGTTGGTGATACCGCCGTTCTCGGCCACCTTCTGGTGATATGCCGTAAACAGGGCGTGCATCTGGTACTGGTCGCCCAGGTACGAGCCATAGAGCGTTGCACCGAAGTGCGATGCAGCTTGGTTGCTGTAGTAGCCGCGGGCATAGGCGTAGTTCAGGTCGAAGCCGAAGCCTAACTGCTTGTTGGCATTTACGGCAAACTTGGCGTCGATGTGGTCTTCACCGTATTGCTTGTCACCGCAGTTGTCGTACGATATGTTGGTGAAGGGCGACAGCGTATTGGTGAAGTGGAACTCGTCAGGCTGTTTCACGAACCAGCTGTAGGGTTGTGTGAAGATGAACTCATCCCATTCGGGACGGTCCGCGAAGATACGGCTCAGGCGGGGCGTGTAGTTGTTACCCGTCGTGTTGTATTCTCCATAGACGCCCGTGTTGAAGATGGTGTTCATGTAGAGGTGGGGCATCGTGTCAATCTCGGCAGGACGCACGTCGCCAAACTGTCGGTCGATGGTCCACACGTGCAGCCCCCTGGGAATCTCCTTCGTCTTGGTGGTGTCCGTCTTGTGCTTGTTGAAGTTTCCGCCACCTTCGTTGCGTGTGGTGATGTTGCCCTCTTCGTCTATCTGTTTGAAGCTTTGAGCCGAGACCGGCAGAGCCAGCAGCCACAGGCCGACAGCTAAAAGCCAACAATTATAGCGCATCTTTCTCATTTAAAGCTTGAATATTCTGATAACCAGTTCAACGAATTTGAATACCATGCCCGTCAGCACGATGATGGTACCCGTCTGGTGGTCGCTGATGAAGTACCAGCTGACGCCCACCACGGCACATACCATGAAAATAACGTTCAGCACCAGGCGCAGCCTCGGGTGGGGGATGGGCTTCTGGTGTTGACGGAGTTGGTGACGACTGTGTATCTGTTCAATGTCTTCCATGATTATTTCAGTATCTCCTCGAATTTCGTGAATATAAAGTCCTTACGGTCAATGGTCTTGCGACGGAACTTGCCGTTGTTGCGATAAAGCTTTGTCTTCTTCTTGTTCAGCGCCTCCTCGTCGGTAATCCATTCCTCGGCAGTAAAATGCTGCGGCTTGCGTTCCTCTTCGTACAGATAGCTGATGCGCGTCATGCGCGCTGTGGCCTGTCCGTCCTTGCAATCCACGATGAGGTAGTAGCGCAGGCGCGTACGGTCGAGTGCCAACGCTCTGTCGGTGAATACCAGCCACTCCAGGAAGTCGCCCACAATCTGGTGCTTCTCTTTGTCCTGTACCACCACGCTGCTCTGCTCAAACTGGTTGCCGCCCTTCGTCATGCGCTCCATGTAGTCGAGCAATGTCTCGTAAATCTCGTCGGCAGACTTGCCTGGAGCGTTGAATGTCTGCTCGAAGGTCACCTTGCCGTCAACCACGGGAACGGCACCAGCCAGGTATTTCTGGTCACGGTTCACTCTTACTTCCTCAGTCCTCGTCGTTGGTGCGTCGGGCACCTCCCAGTCGTTCTGTGCGGTAGCCGCAAGGGGCAGGCACATCATGATGAATGCATATACTTTCCTCATCGTTATTATTATTTAATGCTGCAAAGGTACGAATAAGTGAGCAAAATGCAAAATAAATTACGATTTCTTTGTATTTTCGAACAAAATTGCTAATTTTGCGGTTTCTGGTAATGATTATGGAAAGAAACGAAGGATTGAAACGGGTGCTGGCACAGTTGGCACGACGCAATACAGGACGGGCTCTGACGGAGTTGCACAACTTCTTTGCCGCGTGGCCAAGGCCGCAGGCAGAGGGTGAGATGGATGCGCTGATGGCTGAGTATCAGACGATGACGCACTACTGGCGGCACGGCTATAAGGACCCGCAACTCATGGAGAATTATGAGCTGCTGTTGCATAGGACGTACCGGCTCTATGCCGACACGTCGCTGTGGCGGCGCATCGGCAGTTCGCCCTTCGTGTCAACCACGTACTCAAACCTGATACTGCAGTCGCGCGAGTGGTCGGTGGCAAACGTACGGCAGGAGATGGAGACGTTTGTGAGCGACGTGGCGATGGTGGAGCTGGCTCCTGCCAACAAGCAGGATGAGCGTCGTGTGGAGCTCTATGCCCGCCATCAGCAGCAGATGAGTCTGTTGTTCGACTACATCTGGACGTCGCGCCAGTGGAGCGATGCTACGGCAGCGGCCTTTGAGGAGATGTTGCTTTCGCCTACCATCGACAACCGTGACCAGCAGCTTCTTGTGTCAGCTGTGACGCTGTCGCTCATCAACACGTTCGACTTCGTGAAGTTCCGTATGCTGGTGAACGTCTATCGGCAGTCGGCTGACGAACTGGTGCGCCAGCGTGCGTTAGTGGGTTGGGTGCTGGGACGCAACTACACGTTGTCGAGTGTGTTTCCGGAGGAGCTTCAGCTTGTCAACTCCCTGCTGGAAGACGAGGAGGTGCAGAAGGAGCTGGCGGAGCTGCAGATACAGATGATATACACGGTGAACGCGGAAAGCGACCACCAGAAGATACAGTCGGAGATTATGCCCGACATCCTGAAACACAACAACTTCCGCATTACACGTCACGGCATAGAAGAGGTGGAGGATGACCCCTTGGAGGACATTCTGCATCCAGAGGCTGACGACGAGCGCATGGAGAAGGTGGAGGAGTCGTTCCGTAAGATGGTGGATATGCAGAAGCAGGGTTCCGACATCTACTTTGGCGGTTTCTCGCAGATGAAGCGCTTTTCGTTCTTCCGTCAGATCAGCAACTGGTTCATGCCCTTCACGCTGAACCATCCGGAAGTGGTGGAGACCATGAAACGCCTGCATTCCAACCGTTTCCTGCAACAGTTGCTGGCTACGGGGCCCTTCTGTAATAGTGATAAGTACTCGTTTGTCTTCGCGTTCAGCCAGGTGCTGGAACGTGTACCCCAGAACCTGCGCGAGATGCTGGAGCGCGGCGAGGCATCGATGGGCGAGATTCCAGAGGAGGAGATACATACGCCGACCTACATCCGACGCATGTACCTGCAGGACCTCTATCGCTTCTTCCGCCTGTTCCCTTACGCTGCGCAGTTTGACCATCCTTTCCAGACGGACGGCGAGCTGGGACACGTGCTGTTCTTTGCGTCGCCGCTGTTCAAGGGGACGGCTCTTGAACGCCATTTCGACAAGGTGGCCACGATGCTGTTGCGTCAGAAGCGCTATCTGGACGAGGAACGCCTGCTCAGAAACTACAGTGAAGAGCATCAGGGGTATATGTACTGGATGGCTAAGGCCACGACGTGGTCACGTGGGAAAAGTGCGATGCCCGAACAGGAGGTGCTGAAGGCGGTGAGGGAATGTTACGAGGAGGCGCTCCGCCTGCAGCCTGACAGCGAAAAGGCCCGTCAGGGACTGGCGCGCACGCTCTTTGCCTGCAAGCAGTACGACGAGGCCATCGGTCTGTATGACAAGCTCATCGAGGCTAATCCCACGAAGAAGAACTACGAGCTGAACCGTGCCGTCTGCCTGACGAACGTGGGACGTTACGAAGAGGCCCGTAACACGCTCTACCGCATGAACTACGAGGCTCCCGACGACCTGAACGTGCTGCGTGTCTTGGCGTGGACCTTGACAGGCGAAGGCAAATACGAACAGGCGTTGCCCATGTACGAGCGGCTTACTTCAGACGACGGCTACGTGGCTGACGACTTCCTGAATCAGGGTTATTGCCTCTGGTTTGCAGGACAGGACATCGCAGGTGCCGTCAAGAGCTTCCGTCGTTATCTGACTGAAGCCGAAGCGTCGGCCGACCAGGTGATGGAGAATGAGCGTGAGCTGTTGGAGCGGAAGGGGATTACTGAGCCTGAGATGCAGATGATGCTCGATGCCATCTCTTCTTGATCTGGCGATAGCCCCACGTCCACAGTAGCGGCAAGCCTACGCCGGCAATGGTGTAAAGCACCCAGAACCAATCTTCCTTTGCATAGTCGTGTATGACCATGTGGCAGCCTATCTGTCGCGGGTCGAGTCCGTAGTACCATATCTTCAGCAGGCTGACGAGCTTGAACGAGAGAATATGGAACACGAAGATGGGCAGCGTGTTGTCGCCGCAGAAGACGAGGAACCGCTTGAACCAGCCCTCATGTTTGTCGAGCCACGTGCTGACGTTATAGACCATGAGACAGCCGCAGAGGGCAGGGAAGGGCAGCGAGAGGAACTGCTCGAACGAGGAGCGCCAGTTCATGTTGGCCCACAGGTTCTGGGAGAACCACCAGACGATGACGGCAAAGAGCAGCGTTGTCCACCACGTGGGGCGGTACTTCTCTTCCCACTGGCGGAAGATGAAGCCACAGCCGAAGAAGAAACACCCCATGAGCTCGCGGTAGCCGCCTTGCACGAGCGTGATGACCTTCAGACCGTCGTAGGTTTTCCACGCACAGAGTAGCAGCAGCAGGATGCAGATGAGGTAGGGGATATAGCGTTTGTAGTTTTTCAGCAAAAGGTCGAGCCCCTTATATATAATAAGGTATAGGATGCTGGCCACAAACAGTCCGCGGAAGAACCAGAACGCTCCGTTGAGGAACTGGTCGTAACCGCCCATTGCCGTCAGGATGTTCCAGAAGCACTGTTCCATCTGGTGCCACGTGTAAGGATGGGTGACACCGCCCGACTCGTTGCCATAGACCTCGTTCATGATGCCGAGGTCGAACATCCAGTTGTGCAGAATCAGGAAGATGACGCTCCACTTGACGAAAGGCCAGTAGAGCCCTTTGATGCGCTTCTTGACGAACGTTGCTTCGTCGTCGAGGTACTTCACGCTGAAGAAGTAGCCAGAGGCAGCGAAGAACAGCGGCATGTGGAACTCATAGAGGAAACGGTGCAGCACGTCGGGTGACTCGGCGTGTCCGATGACCATGAGGATGATGGCGATGGCCTTGCAGATGGAGATGACGGTGTTGCGGTTCATAGGAAGGGTGATAACAGATGGGCGAACCAGCCACGGAACTTCTGCCAGGGAGTACGGAAACGGTCCCACTCCTCAGGCGTTAGATAGACACTTTGCAGCTTGTCGCGGTCAAACATCTGGTCGAGTTCACGCGTGGTCTCTGGGTCGATGATGACAGCATTCTCCTCGTAGTCCCAGCGCAAGCTACGTGCATTGAGGTTGGCGCTGCCCACGGTGCAGTACTTACCGTCGATCATGATAACCTTCGAATGATGGAACCCTGGCTGATAGAGCCAGACGTGAACGCCTTTCTTCATTAGCTTATGCACGTTGTAGAACACGCAGTCGGGGGTGAGGGGAATGTCGCTCTTGGCCGACACCATGATCTCCACCTTCACGCCACGCTTGACGGCGTTCTTCAGTGCTTTCTTGAGCTTGCGGTTCAGCGTGAGATAGGGGTTGATGAGCTTGATGGAATCCTGTGCGCTGTTGATGGCCTCGAGGTAGAACGTGCGGATGATGTCAGGCGTCTTTTCCGGCTCACGGTTGATGATGCCCACCTTCTTATGGCCGGCAGTCGCCGTGGTATCAGGACGCAGGCCTTCAAAGCCGTAGGGCATCCATGCACGGTAGTAGTCGGCCCCGTGAATGTTCTGGTGGGCGGTCTTGTTCCATATCTTTAGGAAAATGGTCTGCAAGTCATGGACGGCACTTCCCTCAATGCGACAGTGGATGTCACGCCATTCGCCTACCTGTTCCGTTCCCACGATGTAGTAGTCGGCAACGTTCATGCCGCCCGTGTAGGCTATCTGGCCGTCAATGACGACAATCTTACGGTGGTCGCGACTGAACACATGGTTCACCCAGGGGAAACGGATGGGGTCGAACTCGTAGATCTCGATGCTGTCCTGGCGCAGGGCTTCCAGGTGTCGTTTCTTCAGTGGTCGGTTGTTCGAGTCGTTGCCAAAGCCGTCGAACAGCGCCCGTACCTTGACCCCTTCGCGGCGTTTCTCACGCAGGATGTTGAAGAGTAGGGAAGCAATACTGTCATTGCGGAAGTTGAAGTATTCCAGATGAACGCTCTGCTTGGCCTGACGAATGGCCTTGAACATGTCCTCGAACTTGTCGTGGCCGCTCAGGAACAGTGTCACGCTGTTATCGTCAGTAAAGTGGATGCCTTTGTCCTGCAGCACTTTTACGATGACAGAATCGCTGCCCTGTGCATGGATTCGTCCCATGCACAAGACAGCGAGTAAAATGGTCAATAGGGTTATCCGCCTCATGACTTGCGGTGCCTTAAGCGGTATTCGAGCGGTGTGATGCCGAACTTCTCCTTGAACGCGTTAGCAAAGTTTTCTGCCGTCATGAAGCCGACGTTTGCTGCAAGCTCGTTCATGTTGATGTTCGTACGAGTCAGCAGCGAACAAGCATGCTTCAGTCTGAGGTCACGTATAACTTCCGTCGGCGTCTTCGTCGTGATGTTACGAATCTTGTGGAAGAACGGCACACGTCCCATGCCCATCGCACCAGCCAGTTCGTCAAGACTGATCTGGCCGCGACTCATGTTCTGTAGGACGTATTGCTCTACGTTGCGCATGAGCTGCTGGTCCATGATGTTGTTCATCGAGTAGTCGCCCAGGGTCTCGTTTTCTCCGTAAAGGCCGATAGACAACGAGGTGTCTTTCTGTTCGGTTGCCGATGTGTCAACGGCTTCCGTCTCCTCCTGTATGGGCTCTCCGAAGGTTGTCTCCTTCACCTTGTTCTCGCTCTCGTCGAAGTAGAACGTTGAGGTGGTCATACTGGAGTTCTGGCTTTCCAGCATACGTGTCTCACCACCCTCGATGACGTTGTGCTCGAGCTCAATAGGAGCAATGCCCAGCACCTTGTTGAAGCGCATGACGGCCTCCTGGATGTTGAACGGCTTGGACAGCATGTCGTCAGCCGACAGGGTAATGTTCTGGTTCTTCATGTCCTGAGGAGTCAGCACGCCGTCGGTCATCAGGATAAACTTCGTACGTTCGGTCATGCTGTTCATCTTGATCATGTTACAGAGCTCACTACCCGTCATCTCCATCATGTCCTGCTTACAGATGACCAGATCGGCCTTCATGACCTTGATGTCTTCGGCTGCTACGGCAATATTGTTGTAGATGCGCAGGTCGTAGATGTTCTGCAATTGCTTCTGAATGAAGTTCAGGAAAGCTTCGTTGTCGTCGATGAAGACCACAATGAACTTCTTGGCAGTATCTTCAATCTGGCGAGGCTTAATCTCGTAGGTCAGCTCGCTGGCGGCAATCTGCGGCAGGGCAACCTCACCCTTGTCGTTCAGACCCATGCGCTCGTTGACAGACGATACGGCCTTGACCTCAGGATTCTCAAGCGATGACTGCATCTCCGAGATGCGCGTGATAATCTGCAACATCTGGAAGTGCAGGGAGTTCAGTTGCTCACGGCCTTCGAGCGACTGTTCCTTCTCAGCCAGGTTGCCGATGATGGTAGTCATGCGGGCCATGGGCTTGTTCAGGTCGTCGCTGGCAAGCTTGATTTCCTCACGTTGTACCTTCAGCTGGTCAATGATGTTCTTCTTGCGCTGCCAGATCTCCTTGAGTTTCTTGAAGCCGAAACGCCATACGAAGAGCGTAGCCACCACAATCATTGCGTAGATGATAATCATCCACCACGACAGCCACCAGGGACGGAGTATCTGAATCTCCAATATGCGCTCCTGGTTGCTGACGGCACCCTCTGCGCTGACGGCTTTCACGTGCAACGTGTAGGTCTTGCTTCCCAGGTCGCGGAAGGTGACACCGTGATTCAGGGCATCGCCGTTCTTCCAGTCGTCGTCCAGACCTTCCATCCAGTACATGAACTGCAGGCGTTCGCTCTGGTTGTAGTTACCTGTGGCAAACTTGATGGTGATATTGTTCTGGTCATTGGCCAACTCAATGCGGCTGCTCTCGTTCAGGGCCTGAGGCAAGGGTACGCGGCCTTCGTATTCATGACCAGTCTGTATCTCCTCCTCGCCGATGAACAATTGTGTCAGCATCACACGCGGCAGCGACTCCGTGTCTTCCTTCGTGCGTTGACGTACCCAGTTGACGCCAAACAGTCCGCCGAAGATAACACTGCCGTCATCGCGTGTAAGGATAGAGCCGGTGTTAAACTCGTTTGACTGCAGACCGTCGCTGGTGTCGTAGTTGTAGAGACCGTAGTTATACGACTCTGTCTCATGGTTTCGCTGCACAACGATACGTGACACACCGTTCTTCGTGGTCACCCAGATGTTGTGAACCTTGTCCTCTGCCAGACCGCAGACGGCATTGTTGCACAAGCCTTCTTTCTCTGTCAGATAATCCAGGTCGTCGTTTTCTATGTTGAAGATGTTAATACCCTCACGCGTGCCGACCCATATCAGTCCGCGTGAGTCTTGCATCACCTGCGTGATATAGTTGCTGGTAAAGTTCTTCAGTTTCTTGCTGCTACCCGTAACCAGTCTCTTTTCTGTTGTTGACAGGTTAAGCAGGATGAGGCCTTCTGCCGTACCAATCAGTAGCGTGTTGTTGGTGCCGAACCACAGAGACGTGATGTTATTGGTGGTCAGCTTACCGCTTTCACGTGTATAGCTCGAGAAGCTGTTCATTTTCGGGTTATAGACCTGCAAACCGCCATTGGTGGCAATCCACAGGTTACCCGACTTGTCTGAACAGAGCGCATTGACGTGGTCGTCAATCAGCGTCTTCATACTGTCATTAGCAGCAGAATAGATGGTGGCAGAGCCGTTCTTGATACGTGTCAGACCGTTCTGTCTGGAACCCACCCACAAGCTTCCGTCAGGTGTGGTAGCCATGCAGGTGGTCTTTTTGCTGGCCAATGTTCCCTCATAACCCAGTACACCTTTGTCGCTCGTACCGTACCAGATGTCTCCGTTGGCATCTTGCGCAATGGCTGTGATGTCGCCGTTGAACAGCGATTCAAACTTGTAGATGTTACGTCCGCTATAGGCCAGACCCGACTTCTCCGTACCTACCCAGAGCAGGTCTGTGTCATCAAAGTACAGACTTTGTATGCCGACGATGTCCTGCTGCTCTTCGTTGCTTTTCAGACTGCGTGGCTGCACGGGAATCAGCTCCTTGCTGTCAAGGTTGTAGTGCAACAGTCCGTTACGGTCTGTACCTATCCAGATGTTACCGTGTGCGTCGCCTGTCACGGCATTGACAGAGTGGTCAACGCTGATGCCCGACAGTCCCAGCTGGTCGCCGAAGCTGGTGTTCCATTCGTTGGTGTTCTTATTGTAGATGAAGAGCGTTCCTTGTCCGTAGAGCCAGATGTTCTCCATCGGGTCGGCATAGGCTTTCAGGCTCTTTGTCTTGCGCAGATGCAGGTTCGCCACGTGGTCGGTAGCCCATACCGTTTGCACTTGGTGCATGACGTCGCAGCATACCAGTCGGCCGTCGTCATAGACCATGATGGCACCGTCGCGACACTCGCTGATGGAGCAGATGGTGCCCTGCGGAATACCGTGTGTGTCGTTGGTGTATCCGAACTCATGCAACAGCTGCTGCTGCATGTTATAGGCCACGACACCCTTGTTGGGAATGGCTGCCCACAGGTTCTTATGACGGTCCACATAGACAATGTTCGGCTCACCCTCGATACCCATGCGTCCGAGCACCTGCTTCATGTCTCGCTCGAAGGTCTCTGTCTGCGGATGATAGACACAGAAGCCAGAACCTGTCTCAATCCACAGGTTGCCGTCCAGCGTCTCCTGAATGCTAATGATGTAGCTGTCGGGAAGCGAAGAACCGTCCTGCGAGTCACTCTGGTAGTTTTTGAACACATAACCGTCGTAGCGGTACAGTCCGGCAGGCGTTCCTAACCAGACGTAACCCTTCGAATCCTTGAGGATACAGTTGATCTGACTGCTCGTCAGACCGTTTTGTGCATCCAGTGTCTTGAACAGATAAACTCCTGCAGCTGCCAGTGGCATGATGATGGCCAGTGCCAGCAATATTCTCTTGATTCCTTTCATAGTCATTGTCATCGTTCTTATATCATACATGCATAGTGGTCAACAACACCCAGCAGGCGGTTGTCTTCGCTCACTACGAGCACCGTATGTACCTTGTATTTATTCATGATTCGTTGTATCTCTGTAATCTTCGTCTGGGGCGACACGGTCTTGGGCTTTGTCGTCATGATGTCGCTGACGGTGCGGTCGAAGAACTCCGCCTGCCATTTCTCCATGGCACGACGGATGTCGCCGTCCGTGATGAGGCCCACGATGTGTCCGTCTCTCTCGGCAACGCCCAGCCCCAGCTTGCCCTTGCTCACCAGAATGATGGCTTCGCCCAAGTGCATCTCGGGTGGAATAATAGGCATGTTCTCTGTCAGCATCACGTCCTGTGCCGTTGTCAGCAACCGCTTGCCCAGCTCACCGCCAGGGTGGAACTGTGCGAAGTCCTGAGGCTGGAAGTTCCGTTTCTCAATGAGTGCTACGGCCAGCGCGTCACCCATGGCCAGCGTGGCGGTGGTGCTGCTGGTGGGAGCGAGGTTCAGCGGACAGGCTTCCTTGCTGACGCTGACGTTGATGTGGCAGGTGGAGTACTTGGCCAGCAATGACAGCGGATTGCCGCTCATGCCGATAATGGGTATCTGCATGTGCAGCACCATCGGTATGAAGCGCAGCAGTTCGTCCGTCTGTCCAGAGTTGCTGATGGCCAGCACCACGTCGTCCTTGGTCATCACGCCCAGGTCGCCGTGGAAGACGTCCAGGGGGTTGATGAAAAACGAGGGTGTTCCTGTCGATGACAGCGTGGCGGCAATCTTGGCGCCAATGTGGCCGCTCTTGCCCACGCCCGTTACGATGACCTTACCCTTGCACTGGTAAATCATCTCGATCGCTTTGTCGAACTGGTCATCCAGCTGTGGGATGAGCTCAAGCAGAGCCTCAGCCTCGTCCTTGATGCATTGTATGGCGTATTCTCTTGATGTCATAACTCTAAACTCTACACTCTAAACTCTCAACTAACCCTTCCAGCTTATCCAGCTCCAGCATGTTCGCAGCATCGCTCAGGCCTTGGTCTGGGGTGGGGTGCACCTCGAAGAACCAGCCCGTAGCGCCGAAAGCCTTGGCTGCCAAGGCCATCGAAGGCACGAAACGTCGGTCTCCGCCAGTCTTTCCGCCTGCTCCGCCAGGACGCTGCACGCTGTGGGTACAGTCCATGATAACCGTAGGCACAATCTCGAGCATATCGCTGATGTTGCGGAAATCCACCACCAGGTTGTTATAGCCGTAGATATTGCCGCGCTCCGTCAGCCACACTTCCTTGGCTCCGGAATCCTGCGCCTTCTCTACGGGGTAGCGCATGTCCTGTCCGCTCAGGAACTGTGCCTTCTTGATGTTGACCACCTTACCCGTCTGTGCGGCAGCAACCAGCAGGTCGGTCTGACGGCAGAGGAAGGCAGGTATCTGTATCACGTCAACCACCTCGCCAACAGGCTTTGCCTGCCAGCTTTCATGGATATCCGTGAGCAATTTTAGTCCGTATTTCGCCTTGATGTCGGCCAGCATCTGCAAGCCTTTCTCGAGACCGGGGCCACGGAAAGAGCGAATCGACGTGCGATTGGCTTTGTCGAACGATGCCTTGAATATGATGTCAGTACCCAGTTTCCCGTTGATTTCCACCAGTCTGGCTGCTACGGTATCCAGCAACTCAGCCGATTCAATGACGCAGGGTCCTGCTATGAATGTTCCTTTTTTCATTATAGTTAGTGCATACAACCTTGCAAAGATAAATATTTTCTTTGAAATAAGCAAGGATTAAGCAATATTTTGCATTAAAATGAAAAAAACATAACAAAAAATTTGTTAATGTCATTATTTCTGTCTATCTTTGACACCAGTTATTATACACTTATTTATTCACAAAAACAAATTGCGTATGAAGAAGATTATTTTGTTGGCAGTAGCCATGGTCATGACATTGTCAGTCAGTGCACAGCACAGGACAGGTTCCGTATCTCTTATTCCGAAGGTAGGTTTCAACCTTGCTAATCTGGCAGGTGACGTTAGTAACAATAGCATTAAATTTGGCCTTGTGGCAGGCGCAGATGTAATGTACCAGGTAAGTCCGCTGGTAGGTCTGTCTGGTGGTCTCTACTACTCTATGCAGGGATGCGAGGGTTCTGGTGACAGCAAGTTTAACATTGATGAGTTGAACATCCCGTTGCTGGCAAACTTCTATGTAGCTCCCAACTTTGCCTTGAAGGTTGGTCTGCAGCCTGGTATCATCGTGAAGGCTGAGCAGAAGAATGATAAAGTCACTGTTGACATGAAGAGTTCTATGCAGTCGATTGAGGTTTGTGTTCCCATCGGCGCTTCTTACGAGTACGAGGACTTTGTCTTCGATGCCCGCTACAACCTGGGTATCAGCAAGCTCAACAAGGAAAGCGGCAGCATTCGCAACAGCGTGTTCCAGATTACCGTCGGCTACAAGTTCGACCTCTAAACATCCACTCCTATCATAGCAAAAGGGCACCTTGCGGGGTGTCCTTTTTGTTACTCGCCATGTAAGGCTTGCTTACCCGCCATGTAACGACCCGTTACCCGCCGAGTAAAGGGGCGTTACATGGCGAGTAATCATTTAGCCTCCTTGATGTGAATGTCGCGCTGCGGGAACGGGATTTCTATACCGTTGTCGCCCAGCGTCTGGTAGATGCAGGACATGAGGTCGCTGACGGCATAGATCTTCTTGACGGCATCGACCCACACGATGAGCTTCATGTTGATGCTGGAGTCGGCAAACTCGGTGAAGACCACCTTGACGGCCTTGCGGTTGTCAACCCACTGGTGGTGCAGCTGGGTGACGGCATGCTCTACCACCTCCTTCACCTGCTTGACATTGCTGCCGTAGGCCACGCCGAAGGGTACCAACGCCAGCACGTAGCCGTGGTTGCGCGTCAGGTTCTTGTAGTTCTTGCTGAAGAGTTGGGAGTTCTGGAAGGTGATGACCTCGCCATAGAGGGAGTTGACGATGGTGCTGGTGTAGTTGATGCTGGTGACCTTACCCATGGTGCCGTCCACCTCGATCCAGTCGCCAACCTTGATGCGTCCTGCCATGAGGATGATGCCGTAGTAGATGTTCTCGATGATGTCCTTCATAGCGAAACCGATACCTGTTGACAGTCCGCCGGAAACGACGACGAGCCATGTGAAACTGACGCCAAGAATGGTAAGGGTGATGAGGAACCACGCTCCCCAGACGATGACCTGGATGACGTTACGTCCCATGACGGTGCGACTCTCGGCGGTGGAGGAATCGGCATGTACGAAATGCATGCGCAGGAAGTCGAGGGTGGTCTTGCTGACGTAGCTGAAGAAGAACCACAGGCACACCACTACCGCCATGTTGACGAGGCTGAGCTGGAGGTTCTTCAGGTTCACGAACTTATAGTTGAAGGCATTCCAGCAGAGGTCACTCAGGTTGAACACGTCGGCAGCCCAATAGATGGAGAGCATGACGGAAATGACGCTGGTGACAGGCAGCAGCACCTGATAGAACAGACGGTAGAGCCAGGTCTTGGTAACGGGTTTCTGGTTGAAGCCGTGCCGTTCGGCATACTGCTTGAGATATAGTCGTACGCAGGTAATGGTGAGGATGCAGGTGAGCTGCATGATCCACCAGATGAGCATCTGGACGGCCATGAGTGTGTAGCCCAACCAAGAACAGATGGTGGAGACGATGAACACGCCCAGCGAGATGTAGGTGTAGAACATGTCGGAGCGCGGTATGTTCTTGTTGTGACGGCCTATCATGCCCCATTGCCAGAGCGTACAGAGCAGCAGGATGGGCGGGAAGATGATGTTCACCAGTTCGTTGGGTGTCAGGATGATGCGGATAGCAAAGACAATGAAGCCCACCACCAACAGTGGTGTATAAATTCGGAAGGCGCTAGAGATCTGCTCACCATTGACGCGCAAGAGCAGGGAAATGAGTATGACGCCCAACAGCCAGGCATACTCCACGAGGAGGTTGGAGGCCATGATGAAAAAGTGCTGGTCCATCGTTGCCATCATCACACCCATGATGACGGCAAAGGTCACCGTCGTGGTAGCCATGGTGATGCAGTTGCGTTTCTTCTTGAACTCCTCAGTGTGGAAACGCTTGGGCAGCAGCCAGCGGAAGAAAGCCAGGTTGAGCAGCGTGGCAATGATGGCATAGACCATGATGGAGACGAAGAGTCCGAAGATGTAGATGCTGTCCCATTGTGAGCCGATGTTGGCACTGGGGCTATACTTCTTCTCAACGGCACGTTTCATGCGTCTCCATTCCATGTCGAAACGAGTCAGTGTGGTGATGTAGGAGTCGCTTCCGTTCTTGAAGATGCTGGTCTGTATGTCGTTGTAGCGTTTCTGTGCATAGTCGTTGAGTTCGCTCAGCCGCTTCTCTGTAGCATCGTGGTATTCGATGAGCTCGCTGAGTTGTTGGCTATTGTCCTTCAGTGTGTTACGGATGCTGGTGGCAAGGATAAGACACACCTCGCGGTCTTTTTGGGACTGAGGGCTCAGGATGTTGACTGGCATCTCCTGAAGGCTCACGATGAGCGAGTCGTAGCGTGCCACATCAACGTTGGTCTTGTTCAGAAATGTCTTGAAGGGGGCCTGCTTCTGCTGGAACAGGTGGTAGAGCTCCGTGGCCTCGTGGCAGGCATAGGTAAGGTCGAAAATGTAGTCCTGCTTCTGCGAATAGAGCATCAGCGCGTTTTGGTTGCTCTGCAACATGACGCTGCGCAGCTGCTGTCCGATCTTGTCTTCCATCTGTTGTCGGCGGCCTGACTGTACCGAAAGTTCGCGATAGTAGTTTGTGAGCTCCGTGCGCAGGATAGAGAGCGTGTTGGCAAGGTCTTTTTCTTTCAACACGGCATGAGCGTCCAGTGCCGCGAGCCATATAGTCAGCAGGACGATAATATACTTCTTCATAATCTTTTTGTAAAAAAATCGTTGCAAAGATAATCAATTATACGTAAAAAACCTTATCTTTGCATGCAAAATTAACAAAACATATATGATATTAGTTGCAGATAGTGGAAGCACCAAGACCGACTGGGCGTTGGTCGATGAGCAAGGACTGATAGTCAAGAGAATGACCACCGAAGGCTTTAATCCCATTATGATGGATGCACCGTCCGTGCCTGAGTTGGGAGACGCATGGAGTGGAGGACAGGTCTTTTTCTATGGGGCCGGCTGTACGCAGGAACAGGCTCCCAGGGTGCATGAGCTGTTGCTGCGACTGGTGTCTGGTGTAACACATTGTGAGGTCCATAGTGACCTGTTGGGGGCTGCGCATGCTGTCTGTGGACACGAGGAGGGTGTGGCATGTATCCTGGGAACAGGATCCAATTCCTGTCTGTACGACGGACGGCGCATCGTGCAGAACACGCCGGCATTGGGCTATGTGCTGGGTGACGAAGGGAGCGGTGCCGTACTGGGCCGTAAGTTCATTAACGCGCTCTACAAGGGCCGTTTGCCCCAGGAGCTGAAGGAAATCTTTGAGGAAGAGACCGGTCTAACGATGAAGGGTGTCATCGGCAAGGTATATCGTGAACCGATGGCGAACCGCTTTCTGGCTTCCACTTCGCTGTTCATCGGCAAGCATCTGGACGTGCCTGAGCTGCGTCAGTTGGTGGTGGATAATTTCCGTGAGTTTTTGTGCCATAATGTTGCGCCCTACAAACGTCGCGACCTGTCTGTCGGCTTTGTAGGTTCGATGGCTTATCATTACGAAAATGAACTACGGGAAGCTGCAGGCTTAGAACAATTTACCGTTGGTCGTGTAATGAAGTCCCCGATAGAGGGAATCGTCCGTTTTCTACGATAATTTTCTAGTCAGGAAGAAGCTGCTGGTAGCTCCAAAGTAGAGGAGTACACCCACGAGATTCATGACTGCCACGAACCAGAACGCGGCAGCGTAGCCCAGGTGTTCAGCGATGATGCCACCCAGCAGGATGCCCAGTCCCATGCCGATGTCCCATGAGACAAGGATGGTGGAGTTGGCTGTTCCGCGCTGGTTGTGGCGAGCCACGTTAATCATCATGTTCTGGAAAGCAGGCCACATGTGACCATTGCCCAGTCCGATGAGGATGGCTGAGGCGTAGTAGCCCACCATGTTGGGGCAGGCAATGAAGAGGACGTAGCCCACGAGTGAAATCACCATGCCTTCTGAAGCGTTGTGTGTCAGACGTCCCTCGCGAAGTGCCTTGCCCCCTTGCAGTCGTGAGAGGATGAGTCCGACGGAGCACAGCATGAACCATGTGCCAGTGCCGCCTGTGATGCCCATCACCTCCTTACCGTAGATGGCGAGGTAGTTGCTCAGCACACCGAAGCAGAAACCGAAGAACACCATGTTGACGCCTATCAGCCAGCCGCGTACGAGGAAGAAACGGTCAGCGCTGAACTTCCTTGCTCCTTGCCCTTCGCTCCTTGCTCCTTGCCCCTTGCTCTTCGCTCCTTGCCCCTTAATCATCGCATCGACCGTCATGCCGAAGCCTGCCACGAGCAGGGCAATCCAGAACAGCAGGTCGAACGACTGGGTATAGCGATAGACGAAGATGCCGATGGTGGGTGCAATGGCCATTGCGAGGTTGTTGCTCAGTCCGTAGTAGCCGATGCCTTCGTTACGACGACTCGAGGGCAGCACGTCGATGGCCATTGTCGAGTTGGCAACGGTGAGTGCGCCGAACGGTCCGCCGTGCAGCGTCCTGACGATGCAGAACAGCAGCAGGGTGGAGGCTGCCAGATAGCCGGCAAAGAAGATGAAGAAGGCAAAGTAGCAGATCATGAGCACCCGCTTGCGGTCGAAGGTGTCAACGATGTAGCCGCTGAAGGGACGCACGAGGAGTGCCGTGATGGTGTAGCCTGACAGCACCAGGCCGATGACGTCTTTGGTGGCGCTGAACTGTTCGCTGAGGTAAAGCGGCAGCAAAGGGGTCAAAATATAAAAGGCGAAGAACAGCGAGAAGTTCGCCGTCATCACCTTTATATAATTAGCGTTCCAAAGACGTTCCGTCATCAGTTGGCTGCCTCAAATTCACGCAGGAAGCGCGTGTCGTTCTCTGAGAACATGCGCAGATCGCTCACCTGATACTTCAGGTTGGTGATACGCTCCACACCCATGCCAAAGGCATAGCCGCTGTATTCCTTCGAGTCAATGCCGCAGAGCTCGAGCACGTTGGGATCGACCATGCCGCAGCCTAAGATCTCCACCCAACCAGTATGCTTGCAGAAGCCGCAGCCCTTGCCGCCGCAGATGAAGCACGAGATGTCCATCTCGGCTGAGGGTTCTGTGAAGGGGAAGTAAGAGGGGCGCAGACGAATCCTCGTGTCAGCGCCGAACATCTCACGGGCAAACGACAGCAGCACCTGCTTCAGGTCGGTGAATGAGACGTTCTTGTCGATATACAGACCTTCCACCTGGTGGAAGAAGCAGTGGGCGCGGGCTGTAATGGCCTCGTTACGATAGACGCGGCCTGGGCAGATGACGCGGATGGGTGCCGTCAGCTTGCCGTCCTCCGTGTGCATGTGCTCCATGACACGGGCCTGAACGCTTGAGGTGTGCGAGCGCAGCAGGATGTTCTTGGTCACGTCGTTGGGGTGCTGTGAGACGAAGAACGTGTCCTGCATGTCGCGGGCAGGATGGTCGGCAGCGAAGTTCATCTTCGTGAACACGTGCAGGTCGTCCTCCACCTCTGGACCGTCGGCCAGCACAAAACCCATGCGTGAGAAGATGTCGATAATCTCGTTGGTCACGATGGTCAGCGGATGACGGGTTCCCAGCTGAATGGGGTAGGGTGTGCGTGTCAGGTCGATGGCTTGCTCTTCTTTGCCGGCTCCTTGCTCCTCTATCTTCTCCTTCAGCGCATTGATGCGGTCGAAGGCTGTCTGCTTGAGTTCGTTGATTTTGATGCCGACGGCTTTTTTCTCTTCTGCGGGAACATTGCGGAAGTCGGCCATCAGCTCGTTGATTTCACCTTTCTTACTGAGATACTTCAGGCGCAGAGCCTCGATTTCCTCTGCGTTCTGAGCATCCAGATTCTTTACTTCATTCAGTAACTGTTCAATCTTTTCAAGTATCATCATCAAAAAATTTTGTGCAAAGGTATAAAATAATTATGAATTATGAATGATGATTGATAAATTATTTTGTAACTTTGCAGCAATTTTGAGAGAGAATAGTGATTGTAAGCATAAAATGAAGAGATTATTCTGGGCATTTTTGGCCACCATGCTGATACTTTCCGCCTGTACAGGAAATCGTCAGACAACAGAGGACGTCACGGCTGACTCAACGGGTGTGGCCGACACTGTTGTGACTGACACACTGGAGGAGCTGATTGCCGAGACTCCCATGCCCAGTGCGGCTGACGAGCTTTTTGACGACTTCATCTTCAACTTTGCCGCCAGCAAGACGGTGCAGCTGCAACGCATCCAGTTTCCGCTGCCTGTCATCAAGGGTGAGACACAGGAGTTGGTGCAGAAGAACGCATGGACGGTGGATCACTTTTTCATGCAGCAAGGTTACTATACGCTCATTTTCGACAACGAGAAGCAGAAGGAGCTTTGCAACGACACTTCCATCAATCATGTAGTTGTCGAGAAGATCTATCTGAACAAAAAGTTCATACGCCAGTATGACTTCCAACGTGAGAAAGGCCTGTGGATGCTGAAACAGGTAAGACTCACGGATATAGAACATTCACCAAACACCTCGTTCTTAACTTTTTACCACGAATTTGCCAGCGACTCGCTCTTCCAGGCGCAGAGCCTGAACACGACGGTTGACTTCGTTGGGCCTGACCCTGACGACGACTTTGCCCAGATGCAGGGTGTCATCACGCCTGAGACGTGGCCAGCCTTTGCCCCTGAGCTGCCGACAGACATGATCTACAATATCATCTATGGCAATGAGAGGTCGGAGGGCAACCAGAAGGTCTTTGTGATTCGTGGTATTGCCAACGGCTTCGAAGTGGAACTGACCTTCAAGCTTTCCGGTGGTAAGTGGCGTTTGATGAAAATGGTTACTTAGTTGAGCGTATGAAAGATATTAGCAATTACAACTTGCTACAGCATAACACCTTCGGCATTGACGCCCGTTGCAGCCGTTTCCTGGAATATCAGAACGTCGAGGAGGCTCAGCAGGTGGCTCAAGTTCTGCGTGAGTCGGCCGAACACTATATTATAATAGGTGGTGGTAGCAACTTGTTGCTGACGAAGGACTTTGAAGGCATCGTGGTACGCTCTGCCATCAAGGGCATCAGCCAGCATGATGCTGAAATCACTTGTGGCAGCGGTGAGGTGTTCGATGACGTGGTGGATTGGTGTGTGTCACACCAGCTGTATGGCGCCGAGAACCTGTCGTTGATTCCTGGTGACGTGGGTGCCAGTGCCGTGCAGAACATCGGAGCCTACGGTGTGGAGGCCTGTCAGCTGATTGACAGCATTGAGGCGGTAGAGATTGCGACGGGTGAGGTGAAGACGATACCGGCTGCAGCCTGTGACTACGGCTACCGTCAGAGCCGCTTCAAGCACGAATGGAAGGATAAGTATCTCATTACCCATGTGACCTACAGGCTCTCAACGGTCTTTGAACCTTGCCTCGACTATGGTAACATCCGTGCTGAGTTGGAGCGTAAGGGCATCAGTCATCCTACGGCCCGTCAGCTCAGGGAGACGATTATTGAAATCAGAAACGCCAAACTGCCTGACCCCAAGGTGCAGGGCAATGCCGGCAGTTTCTTTATGAACCCTGTGGTCAGCCGTGCGAAGTTCGAGGCGTTGCTGGCACAGTACCCCCAGATGCCACATTATTATATAGATGAGGAGCATGAGAAGATTCCTGCTGGCTGGATGATAGACCAGTGTGGTTGGAAGGGACGTTCGCTGGGACGTGCCGGCGTTCACGACAAACAGGCGCTGGTGCTGGTCAATCGTGGCGGTGCAACGGGTAGCGAGGTTGTGGCCTTGTGCCGTCAGATACAGCGAGACGTGAAGGAAAAGTTCGATATTGAGATACATCCGGAAGTAAATATTATATGAAACTGACATTCTTAGGAACGGGAACATCGTGTGGCGTGCCGACCATCGGCTGCCAGTGTGAGGTGTGCCAGAGCACAGACCCACACGACAAGCGTCTGCGCTGCTCTGCGCTGTTGGAGACGGAGAGCACACGCCTGCTCATCGACTGCGGTCCTGACTTCCGTCAGCAGATTCTTCCACAGCCCTTCCGCAGGATTGACGGTGTGCTGGTGACCCATGCCCACTACGACCACATGGGGGGGATGGACGACCTGCGTCCTTACTGTCAGTTTGGTGAAATCAATGTCTATGCCGACCCCATAGCCCGTCAGGGACTCCTGGAGATGCTGCCCTATTGCTTTGCTGAGCACCGCTATCCTGGTGTGCCTGCCATCGGTCTGCATGAGATACATCCGCATGAGGAGTTCCAAATAGGTGACATCTGCATTGTGCCCTTCCAAGTGATGCATGGCAAACTGCCCATCCTCGGCTTCCGCTTCGGAAACCTTGTCTATATCACGGATATGAAGAGCATCGACGATGCCGAACTGCCTTACGTCGAGGGTGCCGATACGCTGGTGGTCAACGCCTTGCGTGTGGGGAAACCCCACCATTCCCATCAGTTGCTGGACGATGCTGTCAGCTTCGCCCGTAGGGTAGGGGCACGCCGCACCTTCCTCATTCACCCCAGCCACGAGATAGGCCTGCATGCAGAGGTGAACAAAAAACTGCCCGACGATATCCAGTTGGCATACGACGGGCAGGTAATCGATATTCAATGAAAACTATTTCTTCTTTAGTTTCTTAATCAGTTCAATACTCTTCATCACAATGGCGTACTTGCTGTCAAGCTTCTTGGCCAGCATGATGCCATCGAAGACGATGAAGCCAATGTTGACAGCGCGGCTGATCATCTCCTTGCGGTTGTCTGGCTTCTTGGGTACGAAGATATCCGTACTCAGACGGGTAATGGTCTCGTTACCATGCCGTATGTTGTCCAGCAGATGCTCCTTGCGAGTTTCTATCTCCTTGAGGCTGCTAAATGATTTCTGACTCATAGCGATAAGGGTTTTAGTTCATGAGTGTTTCCGTGAGGAACTTAACCAACGGCCTTTCAATGAGAGGCTTGCGCAGCAGCACCGCCAATAGCAGTACGAGCAAGAAGAAGCCTGAGACAATGGCAAAGGCCCAGCCTGTACCTACGTACGGCTCAATCCAGTGGACGGTGGCAAAAGAGAGATAGAACAATACGAGCAGTACCAGCACGAAGACAATGATGCCCAGCACAAGAGCCGATACAATGCGTACGGTCTTGTCGATGACATCCAGCTGCACATATTCCTTTTGCAGCAGGTAATAATTCTTAAGTTCACTGATCAGCTGACCAATGGACTCCACGTTCTTGTCGCTTGAAATCATAGGCGTCGTTATTCTTCTTCGGCTGCTGCCTCTTTCAGTTCGTCAACCAGTTCCTCGACCTCGTTGCGCTTCAGCTTGATGTTGTGCTTCTTCAGAAATTCACGTGTGGCATCGCTGATCTTCTCGCGAGTGTCAGAACCCTTTTCAGGGGCAAGAATAAGACCTAATGTTCGGCCTACCAGGGCCCCGCCGATGAATGCGCCCAGAAATCCGTAACCTTTCACAGTTTCTTTAGTTTTATTAATTAAACATGTTTTATGGAGGCAAAATTATAAAAAAAATTGCATTTAACAAACTTTATGCAGGAAAATTCATGCTATTTGCACGATATTTTGTAATTTCGCGCTCAATTAATAACGATAATAAGTTTAACAATTAATAAATAAGGAAATGAACAAGTACATGTTTTTAGGCGCCGGACTGTGCGTCGCAATGGCTTTGACAAGTTGTGGATCAAGTGAGAGTGCCTATAGAAAGGCTTACTTGAAGGCTCAGCAGAGAACAGAGCAGCAGACCCGTACCGAGGAACCTGTTGTAACACCGACAGAGACTCCTGTCGTTACTCCTGTAACAACAACTCCTGTAAACCAGACTCGTATCACCGACAACAACGACGACATCGCTGTTCGTCAGGAAACCGTATCGCTCCAGTCGGGTGCTCCGCTGAAGGCTTACAGCGTTGTCGTTGGTTCGTTCACACTGAAGGCAAATGCCGAGGGTGAGGTACAGCGCCTGATTAACAAGGGCTATAACGCCCGTCTGGTCTTCACACCTGAGAATAATATGTATCGCGTGGTTGCTTCTTCGTTCGACACGAAGCCCGAAGCTGCCCAGAGCCGCGACCAGCTGGCTGCTCAGTATCAGGGAGCTTGGTTGCTGTATGCAAAATAAGCAGAAATAGAGTGGCACGTATTCTTTCCATTGACTACGGTAAGAAACGTACAGGACTGGCAGTCACCGATCCTCTTCAGCTCATAGCAGGAGGATTGGCGACTGTTTCTACTTCTGAACTCTTCGACTATCTGCAGGCCTACATCGCCCGTGAGCAGGTGGAGCGCATCGTCATCGGCGAGCCCCGTCAGCCCAACGGACAGCCCAGCGAGAACCTGCCGCGTGTGCAGCAATTCGTCAACCGTTGGCGCAAGGCTGTTCCGCAGATTTCCATTGAGTTCTACGACGAGCGTTTCACCTCTGTACTGGCCCATCGGGCTATGCTCGACGGAGGCTTGAAGAAGAAAGCCCGCCAGGACAAGGCGCTGGTCGATGAGATTTCGGCTACCATCATCCTCGAGGATTACCTACGTTCACGAAAATAACTCTCAACTAAAATGATATTACCAATTTATATTTATGGACAACCCGTGTTGCGAAAGGTTGCCGAGGATATTCCTGCAGACTATCCCAATTTGAAGGAACTGCTGGCCGACATGTTCGAGACGCTGACAGCCTCCGACGGCGTGGGACTGGCTGGTCCGCAGATTGGCAAGGCCATCCGTGTAGCCGTCATTGACCTTGACGTGCTGAAGGACGACATGCCTGAGTACAAGGACTTCCGTCACGCCTACATCAATCCGCACATCATCGAGTTCGACGACGAGAAGACGGAGACCATGGAGGAGGGCTGCCTCTCGCTGCCTGCCATCCACGAGAAGGTGACACGTCCCACGCGCATCCGTGTGCAGTGGCTTGACGAAGACCTGCAGCCGCACGACGAGTGGGTCGATGGCTATCTGGCCCGTGTCATGCAGCATGAGTTCGACCACTTGGACGGCAAGATGTTCATCGACCGCATCTCACCCCTTCGCAAACAGCTCATCAAGAGCAAGCTCCGTGCCCTCATGCAGGGTCGTTACCGTTGCGGGTACAAGACGAAGGCACTATCTAAGTGAAGAGTGAAGAATGAAGAGTGAAGAATGAAGAGTGAAGAATGAAGAGTGAAGAATTTGCTACCGCCCGCCATAAGCCCATGTGTACTGTTCTATATGGGCGTTTACTTTTGTGTGTTCTATTCTTCACTCTTCACTCTTCATTCTTCACTTCAACCTGTTTTGCACAGTTCAATACCGACCGCCTGGTCATGATAGGGCGTTCGGCGCTCTATTACGAGGATTATGTGCTGAGCATCCAGTACTTCAATCAGGCCATTGCCGCTAAGCCTTATCTCTATGAGCCTTGGTTCTTCCGTGCTGTGGCCAAGTATTACCTTGATGACTTTGCAGGTTCTGAGGCTGACTGCACGGAGGCCATCGAGCGCAATCCCTACATCGTCAATCTTTACGAGTTGCGTGGCCTGACGCGCATTCAGCAGAAGAAGTACAAGGAGGCCATCGGCGATTACACCAAGGCGCTGAAGTATGCTCCTGACGGACAGAACCTGTGGCACAACCGTATTCTCTGTCATATCCACGAGAAGGACTATGCGCAGGCTCATCTCGAGCTCGACACCATGCTGACGCGCTGGAGCCAGTATGCCCGTGGCTATTCCATGCGGGCTGAGGTCTATATGTTGGAGAAGGACACGGCGAGCGCCATCACTGCCCTCGACAAGAGTCTCGAGCTCGACCCCTACGACGGTAACATCTGGGCAGAGCGTTCCATCATCAGTCTGGCACGTAGCGAGTGGAAGGAGTCGGAGGAATACCTGAGCAAGGCCATCCACCTGCTGCCCAAGCAGGCCAACAACTACATCAACCGCGCCCTGGCACGTTACAACCAGAACAACTTGCGTGGAGCGATGGCCGACTATGACGCGGCACTCGACTTCGACCCCAACAACTTCCTTGGTCACTACAACCGCGGACTGCTGCGTGCGCAGGTGGGCGACGACAACCGTGCCATCCTCGACTTCAACTTCGTGCTGAAGCTGGAACCAGAGAACCTCATGGCGCTCTACAACCGTGCCACGCTGCTCGACAAGACGGGCGACCTGCGCGGTGCCATCCGCGACTATACGAAAGTCATCGACCAGTACCCTAACTTCTGGACAGGTCTGCAGAGCCGTGCCAGCTGCTACCGTCGTCTGGGAATGACGAAGCAGGCCGAAGCCGACGAGTTCCGCGTGTATAAGGCACAGCTCTACAAACACCTCTATGGCACCCAGCCACGACTCAACAAGAAGCAGATGCGCCGTCGTTCTGACGACGACCTGGAGAAGTACAACCAGATTGTGGTGGCCGACGAACAGGAGATGGAACACGAGTACAAGAGCGAATATCGCGGACGCGTGCAGAACCGTAAGGTGCAGATCGAGCTGCTGCCGCTCTATGGGCTGTCGCTCAGCGCACAACGTGCCACCCTCGACACCCAACGCTCTAAGCTGAACCCCCTTGTTGAGGCCTATAACCATCAGCGTGGCGTGCGTCGCCTCTACCTCTCTAACGCCCAGCGTTCGCTCGACGAGGCACAGACGAACGCCTATTTCGCCTATATCGACTCCCTGTCAGTAGTCCTCGGTCAAAGAGATTCTTCACTCTTCACTCTTCACTCTTCATTTTATTTCCAGCGTGCCATCGCCTATTCGGAGATACAGAACTTCGACAGTGCCATCGATGACCTCACCACTTACCTGCAGGCCGACACCACGTCGGTGCTCGCCCTCTGGCAGCGTGCCGTCTGTCAGTCGAAGGCCAACGACTTCAATGCCGCGCAGGGTACTGACGTAGGCATGAAGACGGCCAACGTCATTGGTGACCTCACTGCAGCTATCGCGCTCAGTCCGCAGGAGGCTTACCTTTATTATAATCGTGGTACCGTCTATGCCAAACGTGCTGACTACGACCGTGCCATCGACGACTTTACCCGTGCCATTGAGCTCGACCCCACGCTGGCCGAAGCCTGGTATAACCGCGGACTCAGCCGTCTTTACAGCAATCGTCAGCAGGAAGGCATCAGCGACCTCTCGAAAGCCGGTGAGCTGGGACTCTACACCGCTTACTCCGTCATCAAGAAATACAGGAAATAACCGCCGTGTCGTACAGTCAGGAACCCCCGACGAGGTCTATCAGCAGGGAGGTCTCTACAAGGACATCTTCGATGCCAGTGCCCGCAGCATGAACGTTGACAAGATTGCCAGTACCATCAAGTAAAACGAAAAAGCCTGTTCTCGTTTTGAGAGCAGGCTTTCTTCTTTAGAGGTTAATGGGTCCGTGTCCCATGCAGGAGGTGACACCAAGGGTGGTTGCGATAGCCGTCAGGATGCTGACGATGACCTGAATAACGGTCTTCCAAGTTTCTTTGTTTTTCATTTTCTTAGTGGTTAGAGGTTAGTAGTTTTAGTGGAGTTAAGTGGAGTTAGGGGGTCTTACGGCGTCACCGGATTCACCGCCTCGTCAATCGGCGTGTAGGTATGCGAGCGCTTTACCTTGCCGGCTACGGTGGTCTTGGTGATTTCCACGACGTTGCGGAGCTGCAGTGTGCTGCGCTTCTTCATCGCCTTCGAGGTGATGTCGTCGAGCTCGGTGCCCTCGGGGGTGAAACGAACGTGGATGCCCTCGATGAGCTGGTCTGCGCCCTTGTCCTTGGCGTCGGCGATGGTGGCTGCGCCTTCCTTCACGTTCTTCGCCGTGGGGTAGAACGTGCCGATGCCGTCGAGCTTCACGCCCTTGCCCTCTGCCAGCTGCTCGATGAGGCAGTCGGTGAGCTTGCGGAGCACGCCCGTCACGATGTCGAGGGTGTAGATGCTGCCGTGGTCGGCGATGTGCTGTGCGAAGGCACGCGTTGAGAGGGTTGCCACACGTACTACGCGACCGTAGTAGTGTCCGAAGTAGTCTGACTTCTGGTTACTGTTCTTCACCAGGTCAATGTGCAGTGGGGTCTTGTTGTCTGCCATAGTTTTTTAATTTTTAAGGTTTAATGTCTAAGGTTTAATGTCTAAGGTTTAATGTCTAAGGTCTAAGGTCTTTTTAAGTATTTTTCGTTTAACGCGCGTTCAGAGAAAGTCGGTATGTTTCGGGGCGAAAGTCGGTATGTTTCGGGTACAAAGGTACAATGTTTCCATTGCGGTTTACGAATGTTTCTGCAGTTTTTTTAGTGGTCACGAGTGTCATGTGTCACGAGTGTCATTAAGCAGTTCGGAGCGCGAAAGTCCGCATAATAATATATAAATTAAAATTTATATTTATTATGAGCCGGAAATCCCCCTCTCAATCCAAAATCCTTAATGACACTCATGACCTAATGACCTTCATGACACCTGCAAAAAAACGTGGCAAAAATTTGGTGGTTTGGAAAATATTTACTAATTTTGCCACAGAATAAAACACGAGAGAAATAATAGGAACTATGAGCAACGTAATTGGAAGAAACTTAAAAGTGTTGCGTGAGGCTAACGACCTGACGCAAGAGCAGATGGCCAGCTATCTGGGCATCGGGCGTAGTGCGTATGCCAACTATGAGGCTGGCGAGCGAGAGGCTCCGTTAGAGGTGCTGGAACGCTCGGCTGCATTGTTAGGCTGTGAATTGGAGCTGCTGTTCGAACCAGATGTGGAAATGGTGAAAGACCGCATGATGGTTTGCGCCTTCCGCACCGACGGGCTGACAGAGGGCGACATGAAGGAAGTGGCACGCTTCAAGCAAGTGGTGTTGGAGTATATGAAAATGCAGAAAATGCTTGGAGAATGAAGAAGTTAGCTAAAGAATCCATCGATCAGCTGGCGCTGAAAATGCGCTTACAGGCGGGACTGAATCCGTCTGAGCCTATCCATACGAAGACGTTGCTGCGCAAACTGGGAGTAATGGTGATTTATCGTCCCCTCTCAGAGAAAGCCTGCGGTCTTTCGATGCGTTCATCCGACGGTCGCGCGAAGTTTATGCTCATCAACTC
>CAMVQS010000009.1 GCA_947169685.1 uncultured Prevotella sp.
AACAGCGTCCTGAATGATGAGTCCCGCCAGCATGAAGCCGAAGATGGCGGTGATGATGTAGTCGTAGCTGTCCAGTTGGAAACTCTCGGCGGTCTCTGCCGTGAAGATTTGTTGCAGGGCAGTAATCTCTGCCAAGGGATTGATGGTAAGCAGACGCTCCTTCAGGACATCCACCTTCACCTCTCCTACGGTCTTTGTCGTTGCCATCAGCTGGCGGTTGATGTTCGTGACAGACACACAATCGGAATCCACTATCGTCAACTGCCTGATACCTGAACGCACCAGACTCTCAGCACACCACGAGCCGACGCCGCCCACACCGAAGATGATGACACGCTTCCCAGCGATGCGGCTCATCGCCTCATCGCCCAGCAGGAGTTCTGCCCTGCGGAATATGGGTTGTTCTGTGGTCATGAACTGTCGCGATGTCTCTATTTAACAACCTTTGGTGTCCAGTTCTTGAAAAAGCGCAGCACTTTCTCCTGATTATATCCCTGTCCCTCTTCCAAGAAGCTCGAATCCTGAATATGAATGACCTTACCGGCGTCATCGAGAACGACGAACACGGGGAAACCGAAACGACCACAATTGTTCAGTCGCTTCATCAAGGCGGCCGCCTGCTTTTTCTTTTCCTCACTGCCCGACTTACGGGGATTGTAGTTCACATGGATATACACGAAGTTCTCGTCAATGAGCTTGCTGATGGTCGTGTCGTTCGTAATGAAATCAGCAAAGCGCAGACACCAGGGACACCAGTTGCCACCCACCTGACAGATAACGAACTTACCTTCAGACTTTGCCTTGACAACAGCCTGATCTATCTGCTCCATGGGGTTAATGTCTTCGTTATACACCTTTTTCAGCACCGTCTGCGCCTGAACGGATAATGATAAAAACAGGGCAACAAGACCCAATAATACTTTTCTTTTCATATGCAATTCTGATTATGGGTGCAAAGGTACAAATAAGCGAGAACAATACAAAACAAAAAGCACTTTTTGTTTTTATTGTCGAGCGGAAGTACCTTTTTATTGCGGGAATTAAAAACAGGCAGCCCCGAGGCTGCCTTTCAAACGTGGTTGTGGAACTGCGCTTAGTTGTACCAGAGCTCTCCACCGAGCACCTGAGCGCCTACTATATAGGCTTTATCGCCTGCGGCCTGAGTTATATACTCTTTGTACTGCTGGCCGTTAACAGATTCTTTCGTTATCATAGACTTACCCATTTTTAAAATAACAAATTCACAATGGCTAACGTTTTCATGGTGCAAAGTTACGGCGAAAAACCGAGATACGAAATACCCTCGACATGGCATTTCGCTTACCATATTTAAGGGATTTATTCAGCCAGAAGGCATTTAAATATGCGACACCCCACAGGAGTGCCGCATACAAAAGAAATATACTTATGGTAAAAACGCTTCATTCTCTCGTCAATTCTTCTAATAGTCTGCCAACTTTCTCAGACAGGACGGTAGATAGCAGTACCTTACCGTCTTTACCAATGACGACCAGAGATGGTATCCACTTGATGCCATAGGCTTTCGAAATGGCTGTTTCCTTAAATTTCTTCAGTTCACTCACCTGCAGATATTCTATGCCATACTGCTTAACAGCATTTTGCCACGCCTCAACGTCGGTATCCATCGACACACCGACAAATTCCACGCCTTTCGGATGATATGTCTGATAGAGTTTCACAACCTCAGGCGCATCTCGCCGGCAATCGGAACACCATGAAGCCCAGAAGTCAAGGACAACAATCCTGTCGGTTAGGGAACTCAGTCTGAATGTTTCACCTTCAGGTGTCTTCAGTTCAAAGTCGGGTGCCGCCGTCCCTGGCTTTACCAACTCTGTTGCATACTTGGCATCGAGGTCTTCTTCAACCTCCTGTGCCTTCATTTCTGTTACTGCTCCCACAAAGAGCAGCACAGCCAGCATGATAGTCTCTCTTTTCATCATGGTTTCCGCTATTAACGATTCTTATTTTCAACATCAAACCACAGACGCGTGGTCAGTTCGTCTGCTCCTTGATGAACAACAGCATTGTTGTAGTTATCACCATTGAGCGACTGTTCGGTCGAAGGATAGAAGAAGCGACGGGGGAACTCTCCTGTTGCCAGGGCTGAGTTAGGACCAGGCTGCAACTTGGGGTAGCCCAGACGGCGCCAGTCTGTGTAGGCATCAGGTCCCTGTCCATAGAAAGCAATCCATTTCTGCCAGCCTATACGCTCAGCCCATGCCGAAGCATCATACGCTACTGACGACTGTTTCAGATAATCGGCAGCATCAGTAATACCAAACTGCTGGAACGATGCGGTTACACCTTCATTATAAAGTGCTGCAGCATCAGCATTAATCAGTCCACGTGCAGCAGCCTCAGCAAAGGCAAAAAGCACTTCTGCATAAGTAAAGAACACTGCCGGAGACTCATCTGCCAAGAAACGGCTGCCAGGACGTGACAGACGATAGAATCCCTGATTATTGGCTGCATCGGCATTCAAGCCATTGGCAGCACCGGCGTAGTTGCTGACTGTCTCATCCTGTGGCAGCTGGGCAAACACGGCCAGTCGGGGGTCATTCAGTTCGAGCAGTTTATCGACAAGCGTTTTCGATACGCGCTGGTCATCACGCGAAGCAAATGCCGAGGCCCATGGGTTCCACTGCGGAGAGGTAGCAAAGTTGAACTGGGCATTGTCGCCGTTGCTGCTGATGAGTGACGGGCGGTCGTTGTAGAGGCTTGTGATGATGGTTCCGGCTGTTGTGGCGTCGCGGTCTGCAATCTCCAGGGCAATCCTGAGGCGCAGGGAGCGGGCAAACTTCTTCCACTTCGAGATGTCGTTGTTGAAAATCAGATCGCCCTCAACGGCACCACCGTCAGGCTGCAGCTTTTCCTGAGCATCATCGAGCTCTGCAAGCAGTCCGCGCAGCACGTCTTCCTGCGAGTCGTATGCCGGCGTGACGCTCTTTGCATATTCTGTATATGGAATGTCGCCATACAGATTAGTCAGCTGGAGGAATGTCCATGCTTGCAGAACCTGTGCAATGGCACGAAAGTTCTGGTTAGCCAGTTCCGACTGCTGGATGGTGCTGAGATCAGTCAACAGTGAGGAATATGCCGTGTTCCATGTTGAGGTGAACGACGTGTTGGTCACGTTATAGCAATCGGGCTCTGTATATTGAATCTTAGCCCAGTGCTGCACCCACAGTAATGTGGAGTTGTAACTGGTGGCGTCGCCCCAGTACAGGTTTGCCGCGTGGTATTCTACTGCCGAAAGCAGATAGGCAGGCTGAGGATTCTCTGTGGCATTGGGATTCTTGTTGATGTCTGCCAGTTCATCATCGCAACTGACAAAAGTCAAGCCCAACAATAATATAGCAATGGAAAAATATGTTCTTTTCATAACGACTTGATTTTTAGAATTTAACATTGATGTTGATACCATAGGTGCGTGCAGTCGGCAGCGTATAGGCTTCTACGCCCTGGGCGTTTCCTGCGGTGATGGCAGCCTCGGGGTCGATGTTGTCGGCCTTCTTGTATATTGTCCAAAGGTTACGGGCTGTGAAGGAAACGCTTGCACCTTGCAATCCGATTAGTCCGTAGATGGACTTGGGAAGCTGATAAGCCAGCGACACCTCACGCAGTTTAACGAATGATGCATCGTAAACATTTGCTTCTGCAATGTTATAGAGGCGATGGTAGTAATTTTCGGCTGAAACAATCTTTGTATTAGCCTGTCCGCCTTCTGTCACACCTTCAACAATGATACCGTCCTGATAGACACGGGTCTGCTGTCCGTTGATGGTTGCATAATAGAGACCTGCCTCGCTGATGCTGTACTGGGGCTCGTCAATTTGTATGCGGTTGCCATTGTCAACATAGTACCACAGTCCCCCGTGTTCTGCATCTCGTCCGGGAAGAGTGCTCTCCAGTACACCTGTATAGCGTCCGGTCTTGTTGGTGTTCGAGAAGATGGAGCCTCCGAAGCTGGCATCAATCAGGAACGAGAACGACAGGTTCTTATACTTAAAGGTATTCTGAATGCCACCAATCCAGTTGGGCGAGAACTTACCAAGAATCTTCGATGTTGACGACACTTTTGGCAGTCCGTTGTCATCGACCACGATGTTTCCTGCAGCATCACGAGTGTAGGCTGAGCCAAAGAGGGTTCCGTATGCCTCTCCAACGGTGGCTAGAATCTGAATACCAGATGAATAGAGCTGATAGCTGGTAATGAGTCCTTCGTCATCAAGTTTAACCACTTCGCTATTGTTGTGTCCGTAGTTCACGTCAACATCCCACTGGAACCTCTTGGTCTTGACAGGAGTCAGTCCGAGCTGGAGTTCGTAGCCCCTGTTACGGATGTGACCGGCATTGCGTACCTGACTGGTGTAGCCGCTGGCAGCAGTCGTAGCCAGACGCAGGATCTGGTCCTTACTGTCGGTCTGATACCATGAGAAGTCCAGTCGTACACGGTCGTCCAGCAGACGAGCCTCAATACCTGCTTCCCAAGAAGTGGTCCGTTCGGGCTTAAGGTCAGGATTCTTTCCCTCGCCAGTGGTTGTCTGAAGAGGATTGCCGTTGAAGGCGGTTTCAGAAGTGAATACTGTAGCCAACTGATAAGGATCGGCATCGGAGCCTACCTGTGACCATCCTCCGCGTATCTTCAGGTAGTTCAGTGCCTGGCTTTGCAGTCCCAGGGCTTCAGTCAGCAGTACGCTACCCGTCACAGAAGGATAGAAATAGGAATTGTTGGCTGTAGGCAGTGTTGACGACCAGTCGTTTCGTCCGGTAATGTTCAGGAAGGCCCAGTCGTGGTAGCTGATCTGTACCGAGCCGTACAGTCCGTACTGACGCAGGCTATAGAAATAGTTGCTTGATGTCAGCTGGTCGCGCGAATTCGTCAAGGTGTAGAGATCAGCTACAGCCAGACGCGGTGCCGCCTGATAGTTGTTCTCATATTGCTTGTTGCGCACATTGAAACCAATCAAGGCATCGAGCGAGAAGACGTCAGACAGTTTCTTTGTATAAGTGGCGGTCAGTTCCGTATTATTCTCCTGTACGGTATATGCATCTTCCTCGTATTTTCCGTAGGGCGTTCCGCTGGTTCCCCACTTCACCTGAGCCTTACGGCGGTCCTGATACCAGTCGGTGCTGGTACGAAAACGCAAGTCAAGACCGTCGATGATATGGAAGACGGCATGCAGGTCACCAATCAAGCGATGACGCTCCTGCGAGTAGGTATTATAATAAGCACTCCAATAAGGATTCGAATAGTAACTGGCATTCCAGTTTCGGGTGTAGTCCTCGCGCAGTGAGGCGTCATCCACCTGACGGCCAAACCAAAGGTACTGCAGCATCGTCGAGTTGGCACGATAGTTCGAGCCAGTGGCACCTGCTGTTCCAGGGATGTTGGGGGCTTTGTAGATGATATAGTTGGCTGTTGCTCCCACTGTCAGCCACTTGGCCAGATTGTAGTCAACATTGAGGTCAATATTCGACTTGCGATTCGATGAACCCTCAACGATGCTTCGCTGATATTCGTGGTTAAAGCCAAGTCGGAACTGGAACTCGTCGCCCGAACGTGCGATAGACACGCCAGTATTCTGAGTCAGGCCGGTGCGGAAGTAATCCTTGACGTTGTCAGGATGCGAGATCCAGGGTGTAGCAATGCGATTACCATTTGCATCAAGCGGACTGTCAAACTGAGGAATCAGCAAACCGATGTCCAGTCGCGGTCCCCAACTCTCGTCCACGCCGTCATTCACACCTGCTCCTTTTCCGTTGACATAACTGAACTGTCCGCCGGCACCCTGTCCGAAGATATTTTGGAACTCAGGAAGATTTGCGGCAGTCGAGAACTGTGTTGAAGAATGGATGGTAATACCCAGACCCTTGCTGCCTCTACCTGTCTTTGTGGTGATGACAATCGCTCCGTGAGCAGCACGTGCACCATAGAGGGCTGCTGCATTCGGGCCTTTCAATACGGTGAGCGACTCAATATCCTCAGGGTTCAAGTCCGCAATGGCGTTTTTCGGGTCACGGCCCTGTGTCTGGGCATTCAGTTGAGAGTTATCCACGGGAATACCGTCAACAATGAACAATGGCTGATTTTCTCCGGCAATGGATGTCTCACCACGGATGACGATTCGGCTTGAACCGACATCACCCTGCGTGTTTGTGATACGAACACCTGCCAGCTTACCTTCAAGCGAGTTCAGCAGGTTGTTCGATTTGCTCTGTGTGAGATCATCATTTCCGATGCCTTGGGCGGCATAACCCAGGGCTTTTTTCTCACGCGAGATACCAAGAGCCGTCACCAACACCTCGTTCAGGTAGTTGGGGGCATCAATCAACCCAATCTCAGCCGACTCTTCGAAATCATACACATCCACTTCAAGCGGACGGTATCCTATATATTCCACCTTTAGGGTCAAGGGGGCTTCTTTCTTCGTCTGAAGTTTGAAGTGACCGTCAGCGTCGGTTACTACTCCCTTGTTTCTGTCACTTTTTACAATGACCGATGCACCAATCAGTGGTTCACCTGTGCGAACATCGGTAACATGACCTGTAATCAGGTTTTGTGCTATAGCCAACAGAGGGCTAATCGCAACGAACGTTGCAATAAATAATCTTTTCTTCATAAGTCTATGTCGTTTTTGGGTTATTTCTGTGCAGTAAGGATATTTTTTACATTGTCTATCTGTACCTGTGCGACGTTGTTATCCAGGTTCAGCAATCCGAATTCATGGTTGTACTCGATGCCAGTAGTCAGCACCCACAACAGGAACTGGTTTACGACATCGTCAGTAGGGTCGAAGCTCACACCTATCTTCTCGACGGCCACCTCCTGAACCTTGTCTTTTTCCAAGGTGGCAATCAGTTCGTCGAGCGTTGCCTCGTTGGAAAAGCTGTCCTTGATACGCTTCTTGACATCGAGGCCGATAATGGTCAGGTCGCTCTTCAGGTGACGACTCTGCAGGTCGAAGATGTTGGGGAGTGCATTGAACGACACTCCCAGCGGATCTTTCTTTAGAGCGGTATTCAGAAACAGGTCGTCGCCTGAGATACGCCTGCCGCGGAAGCTGCTGTTCTCCACACCGAGGTTGCGGGCAAACGACGAGGCTACTGATGAGGCGTTGCTGCCGCTATAGACAACGAGTTTTTCGAACTGGACATTTTTGTTCGTTTCCTCTTCAAAATCGTCATTGAAGAAATAAAGCTGCTTTAGCTTTTTCGAGTTCAGGTGCTTGCCTTCCAGCACTTTGGCAGCCTCACTGCCACTGGCTGTGACAGGCAGCACGGCGAACTCTCCGAAATAAACAACTGTATGGCTAAAGTCTTGGGTGTTGTTATCTTGATAATCGAATACGATGTTCAAATCTATGTTATCCTGATTCTGTTGACCCTTGGCAATCTGAAATTCTATGCCAGGCTGTGTTTTTGCATATTCAGATATCCACTTCTCTACCAACGGACGGGCAAATCGCGGTGCTTTCACGTAGCGCACGCCACTTACATTGGCAGACGGCTCCTCAGCCCAAATACTGCTGATGCCGATACTCAGTAATACTGTTATTGCTAATGCTATTCTTTTCATGTCGTTTCCTTTTTGTTTCGTTTATACCTATTATATATACACTCCCTTTCATCGTCATTGTCATCATCTGACAACCGCTCGAACTTGTTCGCTTGCCTAAGCAAGAACAGTACTCGCGCATTCGCATTCGATTCATTGTCTTCATAACTCCTTTTCTTTAATTTTAATCCTTATTTATATAGTTTCACGCTGCAAAGGTACGCGTTTCCCCCCACACTGGCAATCGCCTGATTGTGGCATTTCGCATACCACACATTTGGTATAGAACAAGAAATCGCTGACAAAAACAATTGTTTGTCAGCGATTTACGTTATCAGGCTTACATTCTTTCTATTTCTTTTCTTTCCTTACTTCTGTGGCTTCGTAGTTGATTTTTCTGAAACCTTCCTTGATTTTCTCGACTGTTGTCTTGTCGGCATCATACTCAATGATAACAGTCTTGGTCTTAAGATCGGTCTTGATAGACTTGATTCCCTTCTCGAAACGGAGGTTGTCCTTGATCTTCTTTTCACAACCTACACAATGCATCTCGGGCTGTGTCTTCAGAACAACAGTCTTGATGTCTTTGGCGTTGCAGACGGCTGCTATTGCCAGTGCTACTAAAAACAATTTTATTCTCATACTTCTCTAAACGTTAAACTTTAAACTATATTTCATTCCAATTTAGACGGACACCTATATAATATACAGCTCCATGTATAGGTCCCCAGACCATGGTGGAATCAAAGTGACTGCCCCAAGGGTCACCGGCTCCAATGATGGGGTCCTTCTGTTTGAAATTCGTCATATTCTCACCACCGGCATAGATGCTCCAATGACGGAAGAAACGTGTCACTTGAGCACTCAGCTGTTCGTAGCCTTTGTAGCGTTCACTCCAAGAAGGCAGACCCTCGTTGGTGGTGTAGGCTGTTGGCATTCGTCCACCGCCATTCAGTTGCAGCGTTACATCAAACTGCCAAAGGCCTAGGCCTGGGGCATACGTGGCCGTCAACAGACCTTTATATCTATTGGTGAGCGGCTTTTCGCGAAGGACTCCACCATAGGTTGATTTTACGTTGGTTCGACGATAAGTTGCCGTCAGCGTAAAACCCTCAAAGAAGGGGTATGTAGCTTCAACCTGCCAGGTATGCGAATAGCTGTCGCCATTGAGATTGGTAAAGTGTACGACATGAGGGTTGCTGTCGAGGTCGGTCACCGTCTGATGCAGGAAGTTTGTGTAATAGTACTCTGCATTCAGCCCCAGTATTCGCTCGCCAAGGGGGATGCTTATGGATGCACTAACGCCATAGTTCCAAGCCTCTTCCTGCTCCAAGTCATCATCAATGACAATGTTGCGTCCACTGGCCAAGAGGTAGTTGTTCTCTGCCAGCACATGACTGGTGCGATAGCCCTTGCCGATAGAGCCTCGCAGGGTAACGATGCTGTTTGGTGAGTATCTCAAGTGCATCCTCGGTGTGACAAAACTGCCGTAGATGTTGCTGTGATCCCAACGCAAGCCTCCCATCACCGTTAGTTGCTCACCGAGCTTGTAGGTATATTGGGCATAGACGCCAGGAGTTGTTTCGTCAGATTTTGAAATCTGCTCGTTTAGATAGTCGTGATTCAGGCTGAGACCTGTTGAAAGACTATGGTGTTCGTTGATATCGGTTTCAAACAGCAGCGAGGCGTAACCGTTACGCTGGTCGGCCTTGTAGCTTTTTTGTCCGTATGTGGCATTCTCGTGGTGCAGCGACCCCGAGAGGATTAGCGCGATGTTCGTAGCATGCTCCTCGTTGAGGAAAAAGGCATTCTTGGTAAAAGCCTCATAACGTTCGTTGGTGATATCAATGACATAGGGGTGAGAGGAGAGTTGTGAGAAATCTGTCCACCTTCACGATGTTCCTTTAGCCCTTTGACAGAAGCCTGGAAGATGTAGCGGTCGCCCAGCCACGCCCAGCGGCTCTGCAGCGAACCCTGTCGCACCTTCGGCATATCCACGAAACCATCGCCATTGTCATCGTGGGCTTTGTCGAGTATTTCGTAATGTCCCAACAGGGCCGTGCTCCATC
Organism: uncultured Prevotella sp.; assembly: GCA_947169685.1. Lineage (GTDB taxonomy): Bacteria > Bacteroidota > Bacteroidia > Bacteroidales > Bacteroidaceae > Prevotella. Next base: position 9,649 of record CAMVQS010000009.1, read on the forward strand.
GTTCAGATAGCTTGAGGTTGCCACCGAGATTAGCCTCCAGTTTCCCTTTCGTATTATAATAGATGTTCGCGTCCGCGAAAGGCGTGGCCTGTGGCTTCTTGAATTCAACATTAATCTGTCCTGTAATGCTCTCATAGCCATTTTTCACCGACGAGGCACCCTTCGATACCTGTATGCTCTGCATCCAAGGGCCTGGGATATAGCTTAGCGAGAACGGTGCTGCCAGCCCCCGGTAGTTGGGGATATTTTCTGTCAGCATCTGCACATAGGTGCCAGAGAGTCCCAGCAGCTTGATCTGTTGGGCACCTGTCGCAGCATCGGCATAGTTCACATCGACAGAAGGATTTGTCGTGAAACTCTCGCCAAGATTACAACAAGCCGCACGCAGCAATTCCTTCGAACTAATCAGTTCCACGTTGCCAATGCTAGATTTCAACTTGCCAGATTGCTGAGCATTAACTGTCACCTCGCCGATTTTCTGCGTGTTGAGTGTATCTACATCATCCTCACTCTGTCCGAAAGCAGACAAAGCAAAGCAGAGCAGTAGATAGGTGCAGTTCAGTTTCTTCATTTTGATGGCTATGGATTAACAGTATTCTGAATGACCAGGCCTGCCAACATGAAACCGAAGATAGCGGTGATATGGGCCAGGGTACCGTTGATTTGTGCTTTCGACGAGCACCATTCGTGGTTCAGTAGGTTGGGATCGCCAGGACCGTTCTTGGCTTTGGGACACATGCACAGCTCTGTGCCGCAAGTGGCGTTATGGCCTTTATTCTCCAAAAGTTCATCGGAGTAGACACACATGAATTTACGCTTAGGATACTGCCCGTCGCGCTTAAAACGCTTACGCAAGGCACGTGCCAGTGGGTCGCCCTGCACCTTCCAGAACTCAGCCGTTTTGATACGTGTGGGGTCGAGCTTCAGGGCGGCACCCATCGACGAGAAGAACTTCGCCTTGGTTTTCGTTCCCATCAGAATGAGCAGTGCCTTGTCCTTCAGCGAGTCAATAGCATCGATGATATAGTCGTAGCTGCCTATATCGAAACTTTCGGCCGTCTCAGCAGTAAAGATCTGTTGCAGGGCAGTAATCTCTGCCGAGGGGTTAATGCTCAGCAGACGCTCTTTCAAGGCATCCACCTTCACCTGACCCACTGTCTTCGTCGTTGCCATCAGCTGGCGATTGATATTGGTAATGCATACTCGATCGGAATCGACAATCGTCAGATGCTTGATGCCGCTACGCACCATACTCTCAGCACACCACGAGCCAACGCCGCCCACGCCAAAGATAATCACACTTTTACTGCTGAGTCGTTCCATAAGCTCATCGCCCAGCAGCAACTCTGTCCTACGGAATATTGCCTGTTCTATTGCCATGCTTTCACCCTATATGTCATAAACAATTATAAAATCAGGTGCAAAGGTACAACTTTTCCACCAATTTTTTGTATCTTCGCAACATAAATCATAAAAAACAGGCAGCGCTGAGGCTGCCTTACAGACGCTCTACAAGTCAAGTTTCATGTGTATGGTCGTCGCTAAATGCCCAGAATTTCCCAGTCGCGAGAGAAGTTCCGTAAAGCCGTGACGGGCATACATCTTCACGGCGTCAGCGAACTCAGGGAATGATTCGATATAGAGATGCTTATAGCCAGCCTTCCGTGCCTCAGCTATAACGAGCCTGAACAGACGGGAGCCATAGCCTTTACCCCGTGCGAGGGGCGAGATATAGAACTTCACCAGTTCTGCATAGCCTTCTGGCAGTCCCTCTGTCGGATAGAATCCGCAGCCGCCCATCACTTCGCCTTCAGCATCTATCACCCAATAGCCAGCCCCCTCCTTTTTCATCGTTTCACAGATATGCCATGTGCGTGCGTCGTCATAAACGGTATTCACCAAAGGAGCGCCATATTCCTCGAATACGGATCGTATCAGTCTTGCCAGCGGCTGTTGGTCTGCCATCTCTATAGGTCGTATCGTGGCTTTTACCACATCCAGGTTCAGCTCCATCAGAATGTCACATCGTTCGTAGGCATTTCCTTTGAGCGGAATCTCCTTGAAACCTAATTTGCGGTATAGCGCGATGGAAGCCTCCAGACGGGTGTTGCCTTCGAGAAAAATACGCTTTACGCCGTGACTTTTGGCATAGTCCAACAACGCCTCGCCGAGTTTCCGACCTATACCTTTCCCCTGTGCTTCTGGAGTCACGGCCATCTTCGCTAACTCATAGCAATCTGCTTCTGGGTGGGGTTTGAGAGCACAACAGCCAAGAACTTGACTATCAGCACTAATGGCCAGGAATATCTGCCCGCCGTTTCCGATAATGCTGTCATCAATGTGTGTAAAGGTGTTGAGGTCAGACTGCTCCAGCCTGAAATACGTCTCTATCCACTGTTTATTCAGTCGGATAAAGTCATCCTTATAGCGCGGTTCAAAAGTGACTATACGTATCATTATCAGATGACATAATCCGTATCAGGTGCGAGCAGTTTGTCGATGAAATAGACTATCTGCTTGCGCCACCAGGCCCAGTCGTGGGCGGAGTCGTAGCCCCAGTAGTCGATCCAAGCAGGAATGTTTTTCTCCTTGAGCAGGGCATCCATCTGGCGGGTGCTGTCGAGCAGTTCATCCTCCCACGATCCCTGACCTACGCACATAATGATGCGGCGATGACGGTAAATGTCCCAATAGGGATGGTCGGCCGGCATCTGACGCAGGAAGTCGTAGGGCGAGTTGTTGTAGATAAGCGGGTCTTGATAGCTGGGGAAGAAGTAGCCCGCATAATAGAGTCCGCTCAGTGCCAGCAGCGTGTCGAAGAGGTCGGGACGGCGGAAGAAGAAGTTGCCGGCGTGGAAGCCACCCATGGAGCAGCCCGTGACGATAAAGGTCTCGTTGCTGAAATGGCGTACCTCGGGTATCAGTTCATCGACGATGTAGTGGTACCACCGCTCGTGCAGCTCAATGCGACGGTGATGGTCGCCCTGGATGTCCGACCACGTCTCACGGTCGATGCTGTCGGCACAAATCAGGCGTATCTGCCCACGGTCGATGTAACTGGAGAGTACGCCCACCATGTCGAAGTCCTGATAGTCGTAGAAACGCCCATCCTGCGACGGGAAGACGAGCACGGGATGTCCCTTGTCGCCGTAGGTCTTGTATTCCATATCACGCCCAAGTGCGTTTGAGTATTTCTTCACGTAATTGATATTCATTTCTTCAAGTGTACAAATTCAACAAATTCATTAACTTCCTCCATGCTTTCCAGACGCACCGTGTACATCTGCTGTCCCATGGCGGCAGAGAACAGTTCCGGCATGCGTTCGCACATCACCATACGGTCGCCGTAGCGTTTCAACACCTCGTCGTGCGAGTGGACGTACTGGTAGATGTCGCGACGGCTGGCAAAGGCGCAGTAGTGCTGCTGGCCGATGGCGGTATGACTCTTTCCGAAGGCCACCATGTCGGCCCATATCTTATAGACGTCGGTGCTGTGGGCATAGTTGATCATGTCGGGCGTATAACCGCCGGCAGGACGCATGTTTACCTCAAGTGCCACAAAGTCGCCCTGCTTGCCCAGACCCTCGCGGTCGCTATCCAAGCGGAAGAATTCCAGATGCACGAAGCGGTTCCATACGCCGAAGGCTTTCACCGTGCGACGTCCCAGTTCTCGTAGCGGCTCAGGCATCTCCCTGTCCACATAATAGGAAAGGTCGAGCTTTTTGTTGACGATGTCCATGATGGAGGGTGGCCAGACGGTCATCGACTCGAAGATGGGTTCGCCCTCACGACTGATGACAGCATCGTAGGAACAGATCTCGCCCGTAATGAACTCCTCGACCACGTAGCGGTCATAGTTGGGTTCTGTCTCGTAGAACTGCTTCAGTTCTGCGTCATCGTGAATCTTATACGTTCCACTGGCTCCCACGCCTACATCGGGCTTGACGATGATGGGATAGCCCGTCTTAATGGCAAACTGCTTGACGGCCTCTTCGCCCTCGGCGGCTCTGATCTGTCGCGCTGTAGGCACCTGGCCCTCGGCATAGTATCTCTTCATCTCCGACTTCTCCTTGATGGCACGGATGCGGTCGGTCTGTATGCCCGTCGTCACGTTGAAGTCCGTACGCAGCCGTGCGTCCTGCGCCAGCCAGTACTCGTTGTTCGACTCAATCCAGTCGATGCGTCCGTAGCGGAAGGCCAGATAAGCCACGGCACGGTACACCTCATCGTAATTCTCCAGCGAACTCACACGGTAGTACTCCGTCAACGACTCCTTCAACTCATGCGGCAGACTCTCATACGGCGCGTCGGCAATGCCCAGCACCGTCACTCCATTCTGCTTCAGCCGCTGGCAGAAGTTCCAGTAGGTATGCGGGAAATGTGGTGATATAAATACAAAGTTCATATTTCTCTGCTTTCTAATCAGGTGCAAAGGTACTACTTTTTTAAAGAAAAACGATGCACCACACACAAACTTTAACCGACAAATAGTTTTGAGCGGGTGCATCGCGGATTAAACCGGTTTAGAGGTGTATCTCCTTATCCACCACCTCACCATTCAGAATCTTGAAGGAGTTTAGTTTCGGTTCTCCATCAAGCAGCGAGAGAATAGCGTAGCGGATAGTGGGATCATTGGCCAGACGAAGGTCTTCCTGTGAAGGACGCGAGGGCGAGGCTGGATGACTGTGCCAGTTGGCAAGTATCTTTAAGCCATGCTCTCGTGCATAGCGCAGGGCTGCAAACTGGTCCTTTGGTGCGAAGGAGAAGTGCTCCGACGAGTGGTCGATATTCTCCATCCAGTAGTTCTCAGTGACGTTGTCGTCCGTTCCCAAGAGATAGCCACACGACTCATCGGGTGCATCCTTCTGAGCCTGGGCTATCAGTGTGTCTATAACGTTCTGTGGAATCTTCATTCTGAAATTTAATGTATAATCTTTAATGTTTAATGTTTCAAGTCGCACGCGGCCTGTTCGTAATCTATCAAGTGGTCGATGGTCGGATGGTCGCCACAGATGGCGCACGAAGGACGCTGCTTCACGTTGATGGTACGGAACTGCATCGTCTTGGCGTCAAACGTCAACAGACGGTTGGTTAACAACTCGCCGATACCCGTAAAATACTTCAGCGTCTCGGCAGCCTGGATGGTGCCCAACATACCTGCAATAGCACCCAGCACACCAGCCTGCGAACACGTCGGAACGGCTCCCACAGGAGGTGGCTCTTTGAAGAAGCAACGGTAGCAGGCCGTACCAGGCAGATGCGTAAAGGTCTGTCCATTGAAGCGCAGAATGCCACCATGCGAGAACGGCTTGCCTGCCATTACGCACGCATCGTTGATGAGGAACTTCACGGGGAAGTTGTCGGTACCATCCACAATGAAGTCGTATTCCTTGATAATATCCAGCGCGTTCGACGAATCGAGAAACTCATAGTAGGTATCCACCTGCACATCAGGGTTGATGGCCTTGATCTTCTCCTCGGCACTCTTTACCTTTGGTACACCCACGTCTTTGGTGAAGTGAATCACCTGACGCTGCAGGTTGCTCAGATCCACCACATCCGCATCCACGATGCCGATGCGCCCGATGCCTGCTGCTGCCAGATAGAGACTCACGGGAGCCCCCAAGCCGCCGGCACCTACCACGAGCACGTGTGCGTTCATTATCTTCTCTTGTCCCTCGACGCCCACATCCTGCAACAGGATATGTCGCGAGTATCGCTGTATCTGTTCTTCAGAAAAATCCATAATAACTCTTCACTTTAAGCGGTAGCAAATTATTCACTCTTCACTCTTCACTTAAAAGTGCCTCCTCCCATGAAGTATAAGAAATCGACCTTGTCACCCTCTTTCAGCTGAATCTTCTCCCAGTCCTCGCGCTCGGCAAATTCCTCATTCACCTGCACGCTGACCATATCCGGCTGCACGACGTTATTCTGCTGAATCAGTTCACTCACGTTGAGCGGCAGGCTCACTTCCTGCGCGTCTCCATTTACATAAATCTTTGCCATATCTTTGTCGGTTTAAAATGAATAAATTTCACGGTGCAAAATTACTGCCTTTTGGGGAATGTCACAATCCCACACGGATGGTAAATCGCATACCATATCAAGGGTATGCGAAATGCCACAAATGGGCGATTGTGGGGATGCCGAAAACCCCGTAATTTTGCACCCAGAAATTAAACCGACAAAATTATGGCAGAAAACAAGAAACTGAGCATCATCGCCTTCAGCGGCGATTTCGACAAGCTGACGGCTGTATTTACATTAGGTACGGGCGCGGCAGCAGTAGGGTATGAGGTCAATATCTTCTTCACGTTCTGGGGACTCGATGCCATCAAGAAAAAGCAAGGCAGGAGTTTCACGGGCGGCAACTGGCTCACCAAGATCTTCGGATTTATGATGGGCGGTCTGAAGGTGACACCCACGTCGCGCTTTAACTTCCTCGGCGCAGGCCCCAAGATCTTCCGCTATCTGATGAAGAAGAACAACGTGGCAACACTCGAGGAACTCGTTGAGGCCGCCAAGGCATTAGGTATAAATATGTACGCATGTGAGATGGCGATGCATGTGCTTGGCCTGAAGAAAGAGGACTTTATTCCTGAGGTGAAGGACGTGCTCGGCGTAGCCTCGTTCCTGAATCTCTCTGATGGTGGACAAACATTATTTATATAAACCGACAACAATGGCAAAAAAAGTTTTAGACATTACGAAGGAGCATTGCCCGATGACTTTCGTAAAAACAAAGATTGAACTATCAAAGCTCAATGAGGGCGACATTCTGGAAGTACTTCTCGCTGAAGGCGAGCCTCTCGACAACGTTCCCCGCAATGCTAAGGAGCAGGGGTATAATGTGCTATCAGTGGAGCACGTCGAAGGAACAACTCATAAAGTGACGATTAAAAAATAATAATGTATAACCACGGAGCAAAGAAGTATTGTCCCTTTAACTTCTTAGTGAGCGAAGCGAACGATAACTTCTTCTAACTCCCTTTAACTCCTTTAAAAAATGGCAGATTCTAATTTACAGCGCAGTGTGACCACTGCTACCGCCAGAAGGCTGGCGACGACAACGAAGACCGCCCCGCAGATGGGCAGTATCACCCCGAGATTACTCCTGAAGTTGCTGCCCTGGGTGCAGGTGTCTGGCGGAACATTCCGCGTGAACCGCACGAAGGTGGAACTCCGCAAGAATGACCGTCTCCCCATTCAGTATGTCAATGGACAGCCCTCGTTTACGGCGAAGAACCTGAAGGCCATCCCACTATTCTCTGAATTCGACGACGAAATCCTGAACCGTCTGGTGAGTTCGTTCGAGACGAAGGAAGTGGATGTCGATAAGTTGTTCGTGGAGGAAGGCAAGGACAAGCAGCGCTTCTTCATTGTGGCCAGCGGTCAGGCAGAGGTCATCAGCAAGGGCTCTCACGGCGAGGAACTGCGGATTGCTCTGCTTGGCGACGGCGAGTACTTTGGCGAGGCTGACCTGCTGGACGAGCAGGAATCAACCGTCAGCGTTCGCGCCATCACCCCCACCGTGTTCCTCGGCCTGAAGCTGAAGGAACTGGTGAAGTTCATCAAGGAGGTGCCCGACTTCCGCGAGACATTCAACAAGGCAGTTGACAAGCAGCTTCGCCTAAAGGCTTCTGTCAATGACAACGGCGAGAAGCACATCGACCTGGTAAGCGGCCACGAGGAGGACAACATCATTCCCGAGACGTATATTGACTACGAGGAGAATCCAACGGAGTACAATCTCAATACCCTACAGACGGTGGTACGTGTGCACACCCGCGTCAGCGATCTCTATAACAACCCCTACAACCAGTTGGAGGAGCAGTTGCGCCTGTCGATTGAGAGCATCAAGGAGCGTCAGGAGTGGGAGTTGATCAATAATAAGCAGTTCGGCCTTTTGGCAGCGGCCAATCCCGCTTATCGCATCACCACGCGCTATGGTGCTCCGACTCCCGACGACCTCGACGAACTGCTGAGCCTCGTCTGGAAGGAGCCCGCCTTCTTCGTGGCCCATCCGCGTGCCATCGCCGCCTTCGAGCGCGAGTGTACTTGGCGCGGTGTGCCTCCTGTGACAACAGATTTGTTCGGCACGAAGGTCATCCTGTGGCGCGGCGTACCCCTGATTCCAAGCGACAAGGTGGAGGTGGAAGGTCAGTATCTGACTGGTCGCGGCGTAGGCACCACGAAGATTATCCTCGTGCGTACCGGCGAGCAGAACCAGGGCGTCATCGGTCTGCACCAGAGTGGCATCCCCGGCGAGATTGCGCCCAGCCTGAGTGCTCGTCTGATGGGTCTCGACAAGTTTGGTGTGGCCTCATACCTGCTCACGAAATACTTCTCACTGGCCGCCCTCACCGACGACGCCATCGCCGTCCTCGAGAATGTGGAGGTAGGCTATTATCACGATTATCAGCATCGAAATAAAGTAGAGAAATAATGGTAGATATCCAGAATATTAACGGCTACGGCATTGAAGACCCGGGCTTTGCGTTGCTTCGAGAGGTCGCCCAGAAATACTGTCCCGAGGAGGTCAGGGAGGCTCGTCAGAGTGTGCTGCCTGACTCAGCCCTGAACCTCACGGAGTTGGAGGCGGGCTTCAAGCAACTGCTGGGTGGCGGAAGCGGCTATGCCGACCTGCCGTACTTCGGCGACGCCGATGATACGCGCGGTTCGGTGAAGGTAGTGCCTCAGGATAACGGCTTCGGCATCGGTATCCCTGAGACGCAGAAACTGCGCGACCTGCACTACGAGGAGGCGGACACGCTGAACTCGGAGGAGATCAAGAAGGACTTCCCCGTGCTCCATCAGAAGGTGAACGGCCACGACCTCGTATGGCTCGACAACGGTGCCACCACGCAGAAGCCGATTCAGGTCATCGACAAGATCAGCGACTACTACACCCACTATAACTCGAACATCCATCGCGGCGCCCACACGTTGGCAGCCCGTGCTACGGATGCCTACGAGGAGGCTCGTGAAAAAGTGCAGCGCTTCATCAACGCCGCCAGCAGCGAGGAGATTATCTTCGTGCGCGGCACCACCGAGGGCATCAACCTTGTGGCGCAGACCTACGGACGGCAGTACCTGACGCCGGGCGACGAGGTCATCGTCAGCGAACTGGACCACCACGCCAACATCGTGCCCTGGCAGCAGGTCTCTCGCGAAAAGGGTGCCACGCTGAAGGCCATCCCCACGGACAAGAACGGCGACCTGATCCTCTCCGAGTTCGAGCGGATCATCACACCCCGCACACGCTTTGTCAGCGTGGGCCATGTGAACAATACCTTCGGCACCATCAACGACGTGAAGCGCATCATCGACATCGCCCACGGGCACAACATCCCCGTGCTCATCGACGGTGCACAGTCCATCGCCCACACACCTGTCGATGTGCAGCAACTCGGTGCCGACTTCTTCGTCTTCTCGGGCCACAAGATTTACGGTCCCAACGGCATCGGCGTGGTCTATGGTCGCAAGAACCTGCTCGACAAGATGCAACCCTGGCAGGGTGGTGGCAACATGATCAAGGACGTGACCATCGAGCGTACGGAGTACAACGTGCCGCCCGCCCGCTTCGAGGCCGGTACGCCCAACGTGGCCGACGCCATCGGACTCGGTGCCGCCCTCGACTACGTGAGTCATCTCGGCATCCGCAACATCGAGCACCACGAGCACCAACTGACGGAATATGCCCGCGAGCAACTGGCTCAGATTCCTGGCCTCACGCTCATTGGCAATCCCAAGAACCGTGTGTCGGTGGTGAGCTTCGTGCTTGACGGCATCCCCGTTCCCGAAACTGGTACGTTATTAGATAAGGAGGGCATCGCGGTGCGTGCTGGTCACCACTGCGCTCAGCCCGCCCTCCGAGCCCTCGGCTACGAGATGAGCGTCCGTCCCACCTTCGCCCTCTATAACACCCGCGAGGATGTGGATAAACTCGTGATTGCCGTGCGCAAGATCGTCGGCCAGCGCAGCAAATAGTCAAATTGTAAATGGTCAAATAGTAAAATAAAACCGTGCAATACGAAACGAAAGTATTAACCACAAAGTATCAGAAACCTGACGCATACGGGGCCCTCTCGATGCCAGTGTATTACACGGCGGCATTCGAGTTCCCCGATGCCAAGGAGATGAGTGACGCCTTCTGCGGTCGCTCGATGGCGCCGTCGTATGCCCGTATCGCTAATCCCACGGTAACCTATTTGGAAGAGCGCGTCAGGCAGATAACTGGCGCACAGAGCGTGACGGCGCTGAACACGGGTATGGCGGCTATCCACTATGCCCTGACAGCGGTAAGCGCGGCAGGCTTGAACATCGTGGCCTCGAAACACCTGTTTGGCAATAGCGTCTCGCTGATTCGTGATACGTTAGGCAGTTTCGGTGTGGAGCCACGTTTTGTCGATTTCACGAAGCCCGAGGAGGTGGAGGCGCAGATTGACGACAAGACCGCCGCGCTGTTCTTCGAGATTATCACCAATCCGCAGCTGTTCGTGGCTGACATCAAGGCGCTGTCAGAGATTGCCCATACAAAGGGCATGCCCCTGATAGCCGACACGACCATCGTGCCGTTCCCTGCCTTCCATGCAAATGAGTTTGGCGTGGATATCGAGGTAGTCAGCAGCACGAAGTATATCTCTGGCGGTGGCACAGGTCTCGGCGGTTTGCTCATCGATTACGGACGCTATGATTGGTCTCAGCATCCGTCGCCCGTCCTACAGGCCCGCACCAAGCGCGTTGGCAAGAAACTGGCATTTACGGCTCGTGTAAAGACAGAACTGGTGACGAATCTCGGTTCGCTGATGACGCCTCAGGCCGCCTATATGGAAACACTGGGTCTCGACACCCTTGATATTCGTTTCCGTCGTCAGGCAGAGACCACTTTGTGGCTCGCTAAGCAATGCCAGGCGCTGCCCGAGATCAAACGTGTGAACTATACGGGTTTAGAAGATAATCCCTTCCATGAGTTGTCAGAGCAGCAATTTGGCCCCTTACCAGGTGCCGTCTTTACCATCGATCTCGCCTCAAAAGAAGCCGCCTGGGCGTTCATTGACAAACTGCAGGTCATCCGTCGCGCCACGAACCTCTTCGACCGCAAGTCGCTGGCCATCCATCCTGCCTCGACCATCTTCGGTCTCTTCACCCCCGAGCAATGTGCCGAGATGTCCGTCCCCGACACGACCGTCCGCCTCAGCATCGGTCTCGAAGCTCCTGAGGATCTATTCGAAGATATCAAAACGGCGCTTCGCTGAACGAAGGTGCCGAGTTGAAGGGATGAAGGTGCCGTTTCCTCGGGAGAGAAGTGCCGTTTCCTCGGGAGAGAAGTGCCGTTTCCTCGGGATAGGAGCGCCCGTGCCTAACAATAAGCACGCCCGTGCCTGATGTTAGGAGCGGGCGTGCCTGATATTAAGCACGGGCGTGCGTGACTTTGCTTATTATTTTACTTTGTAACGCGCGTATTTCCAATCACTTCTGCAAAGATACGAAAAAGCGAAAACATAACCAAATAAAAATGCATTTATTTTTATTGTATCGAACCGATATAAACCACATACTTGTTGCTCGTAAACCATATACTAACGATAGCTTACATACCGTGTAACGGGTCGAAACTCGCTATGTTTCTCCTTGACAATGGCAAGGGCTACGGTTTTCCAAAAATGAGTGTTACCTCTTATCTTCATTTTACATGAACTTTTTGTCCGTTTACTATATTCAATCCTTTCTGCAAGGAGCTGATGCGATGTCCTTGAAGATTGTAGATATGACTTCTAAGAACTTCCTTCTCATTTCTTACTTCTTCTATTCCAGTCGTTTGTGTCTCAAATTCGCCTATGAAGGACTCACAACTATTCTCCACCGTCACGGTGTAACAACCCTCTGGGTAGGCGGAGATATCGATGTTGAGAGCGACAATGTTGCCTGCTTCAATGGCTTTCTCATAGACTTCTTTGCCTGTTTCGTCAGTAATGCTTATCAGATAGGTATCGAAGAGTGGGTCGAGGTTGATAGACAGTTGCAGATTGTTGTATTCACCCGATAACGACAGCTCTGCCTCTCTCCTCATTGGAATTTTAGGCTGTGTCTTGACAGTATGGGTAAAGTCGAAACGTCTTCGGGCATTCATGGCCTCTGGGGTGGCTTCATCCTCGTATTCGTCGTTGAGGTAGATGACTTCATCCCCAACGTAACATGCCATCAAGAACCACGCCGGGTCAGCTAATTCTCCATCAATGACATTTGTTGTAGGGCCGTAAATACCTCCGACGCCTTCCAGCCAAGGGGTACTCAGGATGGTGTTTCCTGCGTCTGTTAGCATCTCGACGTCTCTATATACGCCTTTAAAACCTTCGACACCTCCCATCTGTTTGGAGCCTATCACATAAGATCGGTCATTAATCTGCAGGGTGACATTGGCATCGTGGGAGAAGTCGTACATCAGCTTAAACTGCTTGTTTGTCTCGTTGTAGGCGTACACCTTCTTGTCCTCCTCGTACCATGCTCCCACGTAGCTCAATGGATTTTGCGAAATAATAGCATATTCCAGATACTCTAGGTTGGCAAAACGCTGGCACATCATCTGCTTACAGGTTTTCCCGTCAATGATGGTGTCACGGTCGAAGTAGTAATACTCAACCAACTGCACTGGATTACCCGTGCTGGCGTTTCCTACTTTCCAAACCTTATTGTCTTCGATGAAGGGGCGATAATCATCCTGAGCGGGAAGAGCTACGATATTCCCAAAGTTTTTCCAAGGCTCGACGGCTTGGTATGTGCCGATAGATGCAATAGGCACATGGAGGATAGCATTGTAATTTGATTTTTCAAAAGCATTATTGCCAGTCTCTGGCACCTGTTCTGCATGGCAATAAATATTTTGTAGGTTTAAACAGTCATAGAATACATAATTTCCGATGCAGGTCAAGCCTTCCGGAATGGTGATGGAAAGCAGACGATAACATTTTGCAAACGCATAATTACTAACAGAAGTTACGCTTTCGGGTATTGTCAGATTCGTTATTTCTTTACCGTTCAAATATAAATGATAACGACTAAAAAATGCACCATCAAACTGGATGTTGCACCATGCTGCCAAATCTGAAATATGTATAGCTTTTAGTTTGTTGCAGTAGTAAAACACGTTATTTCCGATGTGTGTTACACTTGATGGAATAGTGATTGATTTTAGACTAGTGCAATCATTAAAGGCCAAATCTCCTATGCTCGTCACACTATTACCCATGGTGACAGAGGTAAGATTGGTACATTCCCAGAATGCATCATTTCCTATGATTGTCACACCATTACCGATGTCAATAGAAGTAAGACCATAGCAACGAGAGAATGTATAATCTCCGATGCTAGTAACACTGTTGGGTATCGTGACAGAGGTAAGACTACGACAGCCAGTAAATGCATTGTTTCCGATGCTTGCCACACTATTTCCAATGGTAATGGAGGTCAAATTAATGCAGCCCGCAAATGTATAATCCTCTATACTTGTAACACTATTAGGAATGGTGAATGAGGTAAAACTAGTGCACCCATAGAATGCCCTTTCTCCAATGTTTGTCACACTTTGGGGGATGGAAATGGAGGTTAGGGCAGAGCATCCGTCAAATGCATATTTTCCAATATCAGTCACACTATTGGGAATAGTAACCGAAGTAAGGCTTAAGCATCCGTTGAACGTAAATTTTCCAATACTTGTTATGCCATCAGGAATAATGACAGAGGTAAGACTGCGGCACCCAAGGAATGCACAATCTCCTATACTTGTCACACTATTGGGTATGGTGATTGAGGTTAGTTCATGACAACCATCAAATGCACTAATTTCGATGCATGTCACTTTAAGTGTTCGTTCCTCAAGAGCTACTTCTTCTGGAATGACCACAACTCCACGATATTCGTTATTATAGTGACCATACCAAACTCCAGCAAAAGTAACTGCGAGTTCCGTGTTGTCGTTGATGTAGTTATAATAAATCGTAACACCATCAGCATTGGGAACTTCAATGTCATGTGCTGACGCAATTACACCAAGCAAGCATAAGACTGCGAGTAGGTAGTTCCTTATCATTTTCTTATTTAATTACTATCTTCTTCGTTGTGCCATCACTCATTCTAATGATGTTAAGACCACGTTGAGGTGTTATAATATGCTTACCGTCAATAGAATAATAACTTTCGCCAGTCATCACATCATCTTTTATACCCTTTATTCCTGTTGGCGTAGGATCATCGTCTGTCAGAGCTACAATAATACCGAAGTCCATCCATTGCTCTGTAGTGTTATATGCTTCCAAATAAGCTTCAGGCACATGAAGCGTAGCACTGTTAATCCAAAATTCAAAAACCTCGTCACCAAGTTCAGGAACTTTTTCTGCATAGCAGTACATGTCAGTCATGTGAGAACATCCATAGAATGCACCTTCTTCAATGTTTGTCACGCCATTACCTATAATAACTGTGGCCAGTTTCAGACAATTAGAAAACGTATAAGATCTAATACTTGTCACACTGTTTGGAATAGTGACTGAGGTGAGTTCAGAGCAGCCTGCGAAGGCAGAGGACCCAATATTCGTTACGCTGTTTGGAATATTGATAGCAGTTAAGCCTGAGCAACCCCAAAACGCACATTCTCCAATCCCTGTCACACTATTAGGAATCACCGTATTCTGACATCCTTCTAATAATGTATTGCTGGCTGTTTCAATAATTGCGTTACAATCTTCACGAGAATCATATACCGTGTTTCCATTATCTACTTGAATAGTAGTTAAAACAAAGCAATTATTTAACACACGTGAACCTATACTTGTAACGCTACTGGGGATAGTAATGGACATTAAACTTGAGCAACCAAAGAACGCATAATCTCCGACTGTTGTTACACCATTGGGAATACTTATATCAGTAAGACCATAGCAATTGTAGAACGCATGATTTCCTATGCTTTTCACGCTGTTTGGTATGCTGACAGAAGTTAAAGCCATGCAGCCACAAAACGAACTATATCCAATGGTCGTCACACCATCGGGAATACTAATAGAGGTTAAGCCGGTGCAACTATAGAACGCATTTTCTCCAATGGTTTCCACACTATTAGGAATCACCGTATTCTGACATCCAAACAATAAGGTGTTGTCTGCTGTTTTAATAATTGCATTACAGTTTTCACGAGAGTCATATACCGTATTTCCGCTTTCCACTTGAATAGTAGTCAAGCCGCTGCAACTATGGAATGCATTTTCTCCAATACTCGTCACATTCTTGGGTATGTTGACAGAGGTAAGGCTTGTGCAGTTGTGGAACGCATCATCTCCAATGCTTGTCACATTCATGGGTATGATGATAGAGGTAAGGCCGCCGCAGCCATAGAATGCATTATTTCCAATGGCAGTCACTTCTTCTCCTAAAACATACTCTTTCACTTGATAGCCAAAATATCTGGATAATGAGGAGCCCGCATTGTAGTTTTTTGACATGATTGCATTGCTGTTGATAACAACTTTGGTAAATCCGTTGCATCCGCCAAATACCCACTCTATGTCCGTCACACCACGGGGTATGGTAATTGAAGCCAAATTATAACACTCTTGGAATGCAAATTGTCCTATGCTCGTTAAATTGTCTGACATTTTTACTGACGTTAGATTATGACAACCCTGGAATGCACTTTCACCTATACTTATTACGCTGTTGGACATCTGGACAGAAATAAGACTACTGCAATTATAGAATGCATCATATCCTATGCTCGTCACATCTTCTCCTAAAACATATTCTTCAACTTGAGTGCCGAAATAACGGGTAATTGGTGTTGGAGAGCCAAAATGATTATCTTCTGATACTATCGCATTGTTGTTTAATATGACCTTTTTCAGATTACTACAACCATAGAATGCTTCTTCTCCAATAGATGTCACACTATTAGGTATATTCACAGAGGTCAGCCCAGAACATCCATTAAATGCTTTTCCTCCGATGCTGGTCACACTATTAGGAACAATCGTGCCAGTACATCCCGATATAAGTGTATTGCTGGCAGTTTCAATAACAGCATTACAATTCTCGCGAGAATCATACACTGGATTCCCTTCCTCTATAATTAAAGAGGTAAGACTAGTACAGCTTCCGAATATTCCAGCTTCAATGCTTGTCACGCTAGCCGGGATAGTCAAAGATGTCAAGTCTGTACTTCCTCTGAATGCATCACCTATCGTTGTCACACTATATTCTACTCCATCATAAGTTACTGATGATGGAATCACCACATCTCCACTATAATGATATTTGTAATGAAACACTACTTTTGCCGTTTTCGTATTGGCATCTAAGTCGTAATAGAATCCGTCTATTAACACTGAAGCACTAACTGCCAACGGCAGCATTGACAAGAATAACAAGAAAAATAAAATACGTTTCATAATTATCTGTTTTTTTTATATTAATTCCATTGTGATATTTATTTGCTGGTAAGTATCTGTTCCAGCGTGATGTCGGGGTTGGTTTCTCCGAACACGTCTTTCTTCAGTTTCAGCTTGCGATGCTGGACGGCAGAAACAGTAATGCAGTAGATATTGCCGATGACGCGATTGCTAATGCCAAGCCGAGTGAGCAGACACAGCCGGATGTCATCTTCCTGCATCTTGGGGTATTGCTCGCGGATATTGGCAAAGCGGTTATTGTCGATGGCGTTGAGTGTGCGTTCTATTTCGCTCCATTCGTGAGGACTGAGACAGACGAGCGAATCGCCGCTTTGGTTGAGCTTCTTCATCACCTCCGTACGCTCAAGAATGAAGTCCTTCAGGAATGCCACCACCTCGTTTGTCTGGTGCAGCAGGGTTTTCTGATGTTCTGCCTCTTGCTGCAGTTGACGTTGTGCCTGACGCTGTGCCTGCATCTTATACCGAACGACCAACACGATTGCTAAAATGACAACAAGCGATGCAACAATTATAATCAGTAGCGTACGGCCATACATCTTTGATTGGTATTCCAATTGCTGGTTCTCCATTTCCTGACGCAACGTCTCCTGATAGTACTGGTCTTTCTGTTCCAGCGCCTTGTAATAGAAGTCCTCTATTTGCTCGAAGGCATGATCAACATCATCCTCTACTTGTGTGGCTCCCATCCGTCGGAGCGCAATCTTGGCAAGGTTGCTTTGCGCGATATATGCCATATGAACATCTTCGCCTGACTCTATCTGCCGATAGACGATTTCTGCCGAATCAAGCATGTTGAGGTCGAGATAACTACGGGCCAGCACCTGTAGTGTGCCAGGCCTCAGATTGTCTGTCGCTGTTGCTTCCGCCCGATGAGCATAGTTGAGAGCCTGACGATAGTCTTCTTTTGCCCAGGCGATATTGGCAAGGCTGGTGAGTGTCTGGCACATCAGGTCTGTCATCTGGTTTTTCTTGGCGATGTCGTATGCTTTGTTGATAAAGCCGAGTGCTTCGTCGTATGAACCCTCTGCGGTATATGCCACTTGTGCAGCGTAAGTGCCTGCATAATCGAGCAGAATGACATAGTTACGTTCATCGTCAGGATGCTGCTCATAGATGGTCAGGGCTTTCTTCATCAGTTGTAATGCCTCCTCAGGGTTGCTCTGCGACAATGCTTTCGCCAATCGCTGATGCGCGATATAGTGGGTATGCCAATCCTCTGACTCTTCCGCCAAATGGATGGTCTTTCGTAGTAAGGTCTCACCCAAACGGATGCTATCGTTGGACAAAGCATCTTCAGCCTCCTCCAGACAAGCCTTCGCTGTTAGAAGATGTTGATCTTGCTGCTTGCAACTATAGGCTGCTAACAGAATGCATATAATAAATATGTACCAAACTATTGAACGCATAATGATTGGTTTTCGGTTGCAAAGTTACGACATTTATTCGAAAGACGCGTCAGTTGTCTATGGAAAATATATACACAAGTCAATATCACAAATTAATACAAATCAAGCGGTTATACAAATCCAAGTATGTTGCCCTATGGAAAAAATACAGGAAGACCCCTTCAACCTCCCCTGTTTAAGGGAGGCTTTTATTGTACCAAGAGTTTCCGTGCGAACTCTATGATGGTGTCCTGGCCTCGCTGGAAGTCCTCGTCGGTGAGGTTGACGTAATAGTGGGGCTCGATGCCGAACTCGGTGCTCTCTTGCTGTGCGTCGTACATGGGGCAGGCCGAGAAACGGACGTTCCAACCATTGGGCAGGCTCGAAGAGAAGGGCATGCCTGCTCCGCCGCCTGTACGGTCGCCCACCAGCTTGACGTCTGGCAATGCCTTCATATACATGGTGAACTCGTTGGCCGAGCTGAACACGCTGCGGTTGGTGAGCACGCAGACGGGCTTGTGCCAGCGCAGACGGGAGGACGGCTCGAGGTACTGCGGTTCCATTTCAGAGAAGTCATTGTGGCCTGTACCCGTCTTGTGGCGCATGTACCCCACGAGTACCTGCTCGTTGGTGAAACGTGCCGCCAGCTTCTCGGCATAGGTCAGCGTGCCGCCGCCATTGTTGCGTATGTCGATGATGAGACCACGACAAAGGGCAAGATAGGAAAGCACGTCGTCGAGGTTGCCGTCACCAAAGCCGCTCTGAAAACTGGCGTAACGTATATAACCGATGTTGTCGTCGAGGATGCGGTAGCGCAGCCCCCCTGCAATCTTGTAGTCTGTGCCGAGGTAACGCCGTTCGAGCGAGTCGCTGAAGTTCTTGGGGAAATCCTCCTGCCAGCTCCAATAGCGGGCATAGTCGTAGCTGGCTGAGAGGTTGACGTGACCGTCGCGCAGCTCACTGAGCATGTCGCCCAGCACTTCGAAGAGCTGTTCGCTGGTCATCTGCTCGTTCACGCGTACCTTATATTTCTGATAGACGGCATTCCAGTCGAGCCCGTACTCCTGCTGCTTGTAGTCGAAGAAGCAGTAGTGCTCGTCGATGATCTTCCAGAGGGCTTCGAAGTTTCCCTGCCTGGTATTGGGCTGCTCATCCTCGGTGACGCAGGAGGTGAGCGCCAGCAGCGTTATCAGTATGAGAACATATTTCCTCATGGGCGGTAGTTGATGAGTTGGAAACGTCGCACAATGCCTATCATGACGTTGTGCGAATAGATGTGCTGCTTCAGGTTGTTGACCTTGGCCTGCTGGTAGTCGCCCAGGTAGCCGATGCGCATGGTAAACGAACGGCCGAGGCCGACGTTGAGCATGAGCTGCTGGCGGAAGGTGGGTGCCGAGACGAAGGTGGTAGGCACGATGTTGTGGTCGTAGTTGCCACGATTGAACATCTCGTAATAGGACTGTCCGTAGTTGGGCGAGAACATGATGCCCACAAGGGGCAGGTCAAGCTCGTAGCACAACTTCATGGGGCGGTTCCAAAGTGTGAACCTGTAGCTGGCGCGTGCTGACGGCATGAGGTTGAGGTGAGCGCGTGCCTGCGCAGGGTTGTTGGAGTTGCTGGTGTTGTAGATGAAGCCGGCACCGGCATTGATTAGGAATCCGAGGTGAGTGGTGAGAGGTGAGTGGTGAGATGTAAGGGTGTAGTAACGTCCCCAATAGAAGTCGTAGGCACCCTCGAGTTCCTTTTCGGTGTCGCTACGGTCGTGGAGCGAGGCAAAGCGTGCCTGGTGCTGCATGACGGTGTGCCAGCGACTGCCGTTCCGTTCGCGCTCGATGTCGGCCAGAAAAGTAAATCCTATTCCCGTAAATTTCTCCTGCGACAAATAGGTATCCAGGACATCTGCCGCCCCCACGCCAATCATGTGGCTGGTGGTGGAGAGCCTGAGCGAGTCGTTCTGTGCCTGCAACGTGCAGGCACAAAACAACGCTACGAATATGACAATGAGCCTATTCATCGGGGAAGAGACTGAGCTGTCCTGTTTCTTCATCGATAATAAGCGGTGGGGTGTCTGAGTTATCTGAATTCTCAGAGTATTCTGAGTTCTCTGAATTGTCGGAGTTTTCAGGTGCCTCTTCCTCCTCAGGCTCCTCTGGGAAGCGCAGGGGCTCCAACTCCTCGATACGCTCCACCTGGTAGGTGGTCAGACGTTTGCCCTTGGCCTTATAGCCCTTGACGGCAATGAACTGCTCGACGTCAATCTCCTGCGACGGACGTACGGCATCGGCTCCACCAAAGGTGATGAGGATGCGCGGATAGACTTGGTCGCTGAGCAGGATTTCCCTGGATTCGCTGTTCTCGCCCAGGTACGTCTGCTTCTTCTTCGAGGCCTCCATGAGGAAACGCTTGATGTAGGGGTAGTTGTCGTTGTCGGCATCGTAGAGCACAGCCGTCCACACCTTGTTGGCGTCGTACTTCTCGATGATGCGCAGGTTGTCCTCGAAGTGGTTGTTCAGGTCGAAGTTCGTCAAGTAATACTCACCATTGCTGAGGATGACCAGCAACTGTTCGTCATCGAAAAACTCACCCAAGAGGCGTCCGTGCTCGTCGTAGTTCAGACGGTTGACGTCGGGATCGTACCACACCTTGCGGCCGCCCAGCGTAGAGTGTCCGTGGCTCTTCAGACCGATGCGGTGAATGGGTTTCTTGGTGAGGGTGACGCCTCGTGCTGCGCGTCCCTTGATCATGACGTCGGCAAAATTACGTTCGAGGAAGATGCTCGACTTACGCGAGCTAATGGCAGCAGCGTCGAGCGTCACCTTGATGATTTCCGCCTCGCCGTTGGGGTTAGCCGTGAAGTACATAATCTTCGAGCCTGGCTCTCCTGTCGTCACGTCATACTCACGGTCGCGGGTGATGGCCGGGACATTGAAACGCTTGATGTAGTACGGGCCCTTCTTACCTGAACGATATACCACATTGTAGATGGTGCGCTGGTCGTTGCGCTTATAGATGCCCAACCACAGCACGTTCTTGCCCACAAACAGCTTCTCGGCCACACGTACCACCTTGAACTTTCCGTCGCGGTAGAAAATGATGATATCGTCGATGTCGGAGCAGTTGCAGACGTACTCGTCCTTCTTCAGACCTGTGCCGATAAAGCCCTCCTGACGGTTGATGTAGAGCTTCTGGTTGGCCTCGGCCACCTTCGCAGCCTCGATGGTGTCGAAGTTGCGTATCTCCGTCAGACGCGGATGGTCCTTGCCGTACTTGTCCTTGAGGAACAGGAACCACTTGGCGGTCACCTGTGTCAGGTGCTTCAGGTCGTGGTCTATCTCGTCAATCTCCCCCTTGATACGTGCCATCAGCTCGTCGGCCTTGTCTTTGTTGAACTTCAGGATGCGCTGCATCTTGATTTCCAGCAGCTTCAGGATATCGTCCTTCGTCACCTCACGAATCATCTGTGGGTAATAAGGCGTCAAGCGCTCGTCAATATGCTCACAGACAGCATCCACATTGGGTGCCTGTTCAAATTTCTTGTCTTTATAGATGCGCTCCTCTATGAAAATCTTTTCCAACGAACAGAAATGCAACTGTTCGAGCAGCTCGTTCTTACGGATTTCCAACTCCTGACGGATAAGGTCCTTCGTACGGTCGGCCGAGTGGCGCAGCACGTCGCTGACGGTGAGGAACTGCGGCTTGTCGTCGCTGATGACGCAGCAGTTGGGCGAAATATTGATTTCGCAATCGGTGAAGGCATAGAGCGCATCAATGGTCTTGTCGCTGCTGACGCCAGGCGCCAGATGTACCTGAATCTCTACCTCGGCCGATGTCAGGTCTGTCACGTTACGCGCTTTAATCTTGCCCTTCTCAATGGCCTTGGTGATGCTCTCGCAGAGTGTGGAAACAGTTTTCGAGTAAGGCAGCTCACGGATGACGAGCGTCTTCGGATCGAGCTTCTCAATCTTGGCACGCACCTTCAGCACGCCGCCGCGCTGTCCGTCGTTGTACTTGCTGACGTCGATGCTGCCACCCGTCTGGAAGTCAGGATAGAGGTGGAACTCCTCGCCATTCAGATAGCTGACGGCAGCGTCGCATATCTCGCAGAAGTTATGGGGCAGGATTTTTGATGACAGACCGACGGCAATACCCTCGGCACCCTGACTAAGCAGCAGCGGGAACTTCACGGGCAGCGTGATGGGCTCCTTGTTACGGCCATCGTACGAGAGCTGCCACTCCGTCGTCTTGGGGTTGAACACAGTGTCGAGTGCAAACTTCGAAAGACGTGCCTCGATGTATCGGGGTGCCGCTGCACGGTCACCTGTCAAGATGTTTCCCCAGTTTCCCTGTGTATCCACCAACAGGTCTTTCTGTCCCAGCTGCACCAATGCGTCGCCGATGGAGGCATCACCGTGAGGGTGGAACTGCATGGTGTGTCCCACAATGTTTGCCACCTTGTTGTAACGTCCGTCATCCATGCGTTTCATGGAGTGCAGGATGCGTCGCTGCACAGGCTTCAAACCGTCCTCAATATGAGGCACGGCACGCTCCAGAATAACGTATGAAGCATAATCGAGAAACCAATTCTGGTACATGCCGCTCAGGTGGTGCACGGCAGCAGCGTCAAAGCGGTTCACGGGTTTATAGTCGGAGTGCAGTTCGGACTCCTCAGTCATGTTAGTGTCTTTTATTTCGTCGCTCATTTCTCTAAACTCTCAACTCTTAACTTTAAATATATTTATTCTTGTCGATACCCTCGAACATCTTGAGGAGATGTTGTGCACGCTCCTTCAAGCGGTCGGTCTCGCTGCTGTACAGTTCAGGAATGGTGGTGCCAGAGAACTCCGTTACCTCGGCCTTCTTTGCCGTGAAGCGCAGCAGACGCTTGCCGTCGAACCACATACGCAGCTCATAGGGTATCATATCATCACCAACCTCGGGCGTGACGGCATAGATGAACATCACCTGTCCCTTATCGTCGAAAAGATATTCCTCATAAAACTCACGCGCAGCAAAGTTGTACTTGGCCGTAGCCAGACGCAACCAATGGTAAGGATAGGGATTCCAATCCTCGTCCTCGTTCTGCTCCACCTCGTTGAAATACATGCGGATATCTTCTGTGTGCGGGCCCGTAGCCCGCAGGTTCTGCGCCACGCGCAGATGATAATACTCAGCAGGAATACCTTCGGAAGGAAAGTCATCGCTCATCATGGAGATAGACTCCTTGACATCTGCATAGGCCTTACGGATGCTCTCAATGGTATGCTGTGCCCACCCCATTTGCGAGGCAAACATAAGCAGTAGTAACAATGCGATTTTTTTCATTATTGGTTATTTTGCTTGCAAAGTTACAAAAAAATCTCTAAACTCTAAACTCTAAACTCTAAACTTTTTATATCTTTGCAAGTAAATTTATCATTCATGATGCGAACAGCGATTATCGGAGGCGGTGCAGCAGGCTTTTTCTGCGCCATTAACCTCAAGGAGATGTGCCCAGGGATGGAGGTCACCATCCTTGAGCGCAGCCAGCGCGTGCTGGCCAAGGTAGAAGTGTCGGGAGGCGGACGCTGCAACTGCACTAACTCATTTGCTGACGTACGCGACCTCTCTGCCGTCTATCCCCGTGGCCATAGGCTTCTGAAACGGCTGTTCAAGGTTTTCAGCCCCAACGACGCCTACCGTTGGTGGGAGCAGCACGGCGTACGACTGGTGACGCAGCCAGACCATTGTGTGTTCCCTGCCTCGCAGGACTCGCACAGCATCATTGACTGCCTGCTTAACGAGGCACGACGCCATGAGGTAAAAGTCCGTCTTGGCGAGAAGATAGCCTCCCTTGATCAACTCAGCGACTACGACTATGTGGTGGTGACAACGGGCGGTCAGCCCCGTACAGAAGGGCTGCAGTGGCTGGGGCTCGACGTGGAGCAGCCCGTGCCATCGCTCTTCACCTTCCGCATTGACGACGCCCAACTGACGTCACTCATGGGTACCGTCGTAGAAGGAGTCCACGTACTGCTGCCAGGTACCAAGCTACGTGCAGAAGGGCCATTGCTTGTCACCCATTGGGGCATGAGCGGACCAGCCATCCTCAGGCTGTCCAGCTACGGAGCACGACTGCTGGCAGACAGCGGCTATCGGCATCCCTTCAGCGTTAATTGGACAGGACAGAAGGAGGCTGTTGTGTCGGAAGAGTTAAGTGACTTAACAGTTCAGCAGCCACAGAAGTTGCTACTGAACTTACGTCCCTTCGGTCTCCCCACGCGCCTTTGGGATTACCTGACACGAAAGGCACTTGGGGGACGTCAGCGCTCGCCTTGGGGAAGCTTGAACAAGAAAGAAATGAACCGTCTGGTCAACGTGCTCACCAACGACCAATATCAGATAGCAGGCCGTGCACCCTTCAAAGACGAGTTTGTCACCTGTGGCGGCATTTCCCTGTCGGCCGTCAACCCCGCCACCCTTGAGAGCCGCACGCGTCCACACCTCTATTTCGCAGGCGAAGTGCTCGACATCGATGGAGTGACAGGCGGCTTCAATTTCCAAGCGGCATGGACCACCGCCTATGTCGTGGCCCAGTCCATTGCCGACGCAGCGACTACCAACAGAGAATGAAGCTGTAATGATAAGGCTTGCCAGCGTCGATGGTGTATTGAGGTAGCGTTCGCTGCCCCCAAGTATCAATACCGCCAACACCATGAACATTTAAATCGATGTTCAGGTTCACAAAGCGTCCACGCTGTATCTCCTGCGGATGACGCACACCTTCAAGGTCTTCCTCGCCATAGTCCCAAGCACGGATGCAAAGCGGCTGCAACCCCTCGATGCGAAGATTTCTCTTTCCGTTGGAGATTGTAAACCAGCGTACATCCGTACGGCAGCCATTGTCCTGCGGATGGACATATTCCGTCTCAAATTCAGAAAGCGGCATCTGGTAGCGACCCAGGAAGGCACTGCGCTTGCGGTCGGGGTAGTTCTCCCAAGGACCTCGACCGTAATATTCGATATTGGTCATGTCGGCAGGCACACGCATACGCATACCAAACTTCGGCATCACAGGCTTATCGGTACCTGTGGGATGATAATCCACATCAACCAATATACGGCGCTCGTTGATGACAGTGTAATTCACCGTGACATCGCTGACCTCCCTCCACACGGCAGTGCGCTCGGCAAAGCGGGCAGCATGCTGGTTGTCGTTCTCGGGCTTCCAGAAGTAAGGTTCTAAGGGTGCCTGTAGTAACTCCTGTCCATCCACCACCCACGAAGTGAGGGCGTTGCCATCGATGATTATGTTCTTTGACCTTATGCCTTTGACCTCAGACCTTTGACCCCAATTATAGGGCTGTAACACAAACTGTTCGCTGGCCACCACAAAGCCCTTCTTTGCCCAAGGCTTGTTCTCCTTCAGACGAGCATAGACGTTCAGCAGGCACTCGCCATCAATGGTGACGGTGTCGCAGCTGATGTCGTACTCGCTGGGATCAGTAAACTGGTCGTGGTTGATAATGCAGATAGCCCCCTCCATACCTCCCCGGGGGGAGGCTTCCCAGACAAACTGCAGGGGCTGATAAACGTGCTGCACCTCGTAATAATGGGGATGCGGCTTACGGTCAGGAGCAACAAGGCCGTTGATGCAGAACGGTCCGTCGTTAGGCTTATCACCGAAGTCGCCGCCATAAAGGAAAGCCCCCCCTACGGCCCCCGAGGGGACTTCATTACCATGAGGCAGAACACTTGTGTCCCCCTCGGGGGAAGAAAGGGGGGCCAATCCTTGGTCCACCCAGTCCCATACGGCAGCACCGGCGATACTGCTGTCGTTATAGATAACATCCCAATACTCCTGGAAGTTACCCATGGAGTTGCCCATGGCGTGGGCATATTCGCGGGCAATGAGCGGTTTTTCCGTTTCCTTCTCAGCCTCGGCCTTCAGCACGGCGGGTGTGGGATAACCGAAGTCGTGCAGGGCAGAGTAGCGCGGATGACAGTCGTAGAAGGGCAGTCGTGTGGAGTCCAGACGGCACACGGTGTCATACATGGCCTGTATGTTGGGACCTACCCCACCCTCATTGCCTAAGCTCCAGAGGATGACGCAAGGATGATTAAAATCACGTTTCACCAACGACTCTGCACGATCCACATGGGCACTTTCCCACGCTGTATCCTCACCCATCTCGTGGTTGGCATAGCCGTAACCATGCGTCTCCTGATTGGCCTCATCCATCACGTAGATGCCCCATCGGTCGCAGAGCTCGTAGAGGTATTCACGGTCGGGATAGTGCGAGGTACGCAGAAAGTTGATATTAGCCTGCTTCATCAGGCGCAAGTCCTGCTCGTAAGTGGCATCATCAACAAAACGGCCCGTGATGGGATGGTGGTCGTGACGGTTCACGCCACGCAGCTTCACGTTCCTGCCGTTAATCTTAAACACCTCACCGACACATTCCACACGCTTCACACCAAGATGGTAGTCAAAATGTTCGTCACCCAGTTCGATGCTGAACGGATAAAGATTAGGTTTCTCGGCCGACCACAGTTTGGGGCTATTAATCAAGTAGGTGAGTTTTACGTGTGATGTATCTTTTGAATTGAGAATTGAGAGTTGAGAATTGAGAGTTGTGTTTTCGATGTGGAAGGCCACCTTCACATTCTTTACCTTCTTTTTACCCATATTGCAGATGGCGATGTCAGCCGTTACCAGAGCTTGCGAAAAATCGGCGTTAGGCACCGCCGTCACATGATAGTCGGCAATATGTACCAAGGGGCGAACCCATAACTGTACAGGGCGGAAGATTCCTGACAGTCTCCACATGTCCTGGTCCTCCAGATAGCTGCCGTCACACCAGCGATACACCTCGACAGCCAGTTTGTTCTTGCCCTCACGGACGTATTTCGTTACATCAAACTCTGCCGGCGACATAGAGTTCTGGCTGTAGCCCACCTTCAGTCCGTTGACCCACACATAGAATGCCGAATGTACGCCTCCGAAGTGTAAGATGAGATTCTTTTGGAGCATCTCCTTCGTCACCTCGACAAACGTCACGTATGAACCCACAGGATTGCGGTTCTCGTATGCCGTCCAGTCTCGTGGTGGTTCGCTCGTCACGCTGGGGCGATTACGTTGGAAGGGATAGGTCATGTTCGTGTAGATAGGTGTGCCGAAGCCCTGAAGTTGCCAGTTACCAGGAACGGTAATCCTATTCCACTGGCTCACGTCATAGTCCTCGCGATAAAAGTCGGCTGGCCGTTCCTCGGGGTTACGACTCCAATGAAACAGCCACTGCCCGTCGAGCGATATAATTTCCTTACACTCCTTCTGCTTTGAGGGCAGTTGCAACGTAGCGTGATAGGGCAGTTTGTTAATACCGAGTACGGCAGGATTCTCCCAGTCGTTTTCTTGCTGAGCCTGTATCGTTAAACTCAGCATCAAGGCGATTGAAATTGAGATTCTCCTCATATTTATTTCATTCATTTGTCACATATTACTTCAATATCTCCGTACCCCATGCGTTCACCGTCAAAGAGTTGGTCGGCTTCGAAACGCAGAATCTTGGCCTTGACAGGAGCAAACTTGATGGTCTGCCAAATGGGGTTGTTGACGATGTTCGAGAACTCACCCGAAGCCAGCTTCGTCCAGTTTGCCCAGTCTGACGATGCCCAGAGGGTGTAGTGGGTAACCGTGCCCTCCTTGGTATTCTGCGGTGGCAAATAGCGGAACGAGGTGATGGTCTGCTCGCTGTCCCAGTCAATGATCATCTGCTTGGGACTGATGAAGAAGATATGTAGGTTCGACGACAGTTTCTCACCGGCATCAGGTATGTCTGCCGTCAGTTCCGGAGCCAAATAGACGGCGGTTTTCTTAATGATAGGCTCGCACTTGCTGTCAAGGATGGTGAAGCGCAGACGGGTAGCCGTGACGGTAGGGAAGCAGACGATGCGCCGATGGCCAATGGTGGTCAAACCATCACCGTTCTCCACGAGCTTATCTTTCAAAGGCTGCCATTTTCCATCGACCTCTGCCTCAATACTGAACTTCTTGACCCGCTGTCCGTAGCGGATATCCTCTTCTGCCACGAAGCGGTTGAAAGCAGTAGGCTCTCCGAAGTTCAACATGTAGCCATTCTCTAAACACTCCGCTCGACCCAAAGGGGCGCTTTCCTCAGAAAAAACACTACAGGCTATACTCTTACCGAACACCTCGTTAATCATTTTCTTGAAAGCGATGCCACGCAAGCTGTCATTCGGATGGATGCGACCGTTGGGGGCGATGGGGAAGTTGAGCAGCAGGCATGAGTTGCGCCCCACACTTTTATAATAGATATCCATCAGTTTCGACAGGCTCTTCACGTGTTCATCCTCCGTTTCGTGGTAGAACCACCCTGGTCGGATGCTGGTATTCGTCTCACCAGGACACCACACATCGCCGTTCTCCACACCGTAGTGTAGCATGTGGAAGGGTGTGTCGCCCGTGCCAGGCATCAGGCTCCAGTTCATCTCGCCCACGTTGCCCGCCTCGGTGCCTACCCAGCGCAAGTCTCCTCGGTCGCCACCGTCGTTCCAGATAACGGCATTGGGCTGCAGCTCACGGATCATGCGGAAGGTCTCCGCCCATCCGTAGTACGTCTTCCCGTCTATCTTACGTGTCTCGTTGGCACCGCCATACCAGCCGTCACCGCCGTTAGCGCCGTCAAACCACACCTCAAAGATGTCGCCATATTCTGTCAGCAGTTCGCGCAACTGGTTACGAAAATAAGTGACGTATTCCGGCCGTCCATAGTCCTTATGGTTACGATCCCAAGGCGAGAGATAGACGGCAAGCTTCAGTCCCTCCTCCCTACAGGCATCAGCCAGTTCGCGCACCACGTCGCCCTTACCTTGTTTCCAAGGCGTGTTCTTGACAGAATACTCGGTGTATTTCGACGGCCACATGCAGAAGCCGCAATGATGCTTGGCAGTAAAGATAATGCCTTTCATGCCTGCCTGCTTGCAGACGCGTGCCCACTGTCGGCAGTCCAGATCCGAGGGGTTGAACAACTCCAGCGCCTCATTGCCATAGCCCCATTCCTCGTCGGTGTAAGTATTCAGCGAATAATGGATGAACGCATACATCTCCATGTCTTGCCAACGCAACTGGTTCTCCGACGGCACTGGGCCGCAGGGTTGATAACTCTGTGCAATGATAGCCAAGGCTGCACTACATAGGATAACGGTTGAGATTAGTCTTTTCATTTTAATAATCTTCCATAAGCATAATCTTTGCAAAGATACTCTTTTTTGCATGAAACACAAAAGAAATGTAAATAAATTTGCTTTTTTGCTCACTTAATCGTACCTTTGTCCCCAAATTTGCAAATTTAAGAAAGATTATGGCACAAGAAGATGTATTTAAGAAAATTGTGAGCCACTGCAAGGAGTACGGATTCGTGTTCCCTTCCAGTGACATCTACGACGGTTTAGGCGCTGTGTATGACTACGGTCAGAACGGCGTGGAGTTGAAGAATAACATTAAGGAATACTGGTGGAAGTCGATGGTGCTGCTGCACGAGAACATCGTGGGCATTGACTCGGCCATCTTCATGCACCCCACAATATGGAAGGCCTCTGGACACGTGGATGCCTTCAATGATCCCCTCATTGACAACCGCGACTCGAAGAAGCGCTATCGTGCAGACGTGCTGATTGAAGATCAGATTGCCAAGTACGACGAGAAAATCAACAAAGAGGTGGAGAAAGCTCGCAAGCGTTTCGGCGAGAGCTTCGACGAAGCCAAGTACTTGGAAACCAGCGAACGCGTGAAGGAGACAAAGGAGAAGCGCGACGCGCTGCATGCCCGCTATGCTGCCGCTATGCAGGGACCGGATCTCGAGGAACTGAAGCAGATTATCCTTGACGAGGAGATTGTCTGCCCCATCAGCGGTACTCGCAACTGGACCGATGTACGTCAGTTCAACCTGATGTTCTCCACGGAGATGGGTGCCTCGGCCGATGCCTCTATGAAGATCTACCTGCGTCCGGAGACGGCTCAGGGTATCTTTGTAAACTATCTGAACGTGCAGAAGACTGGCCGCATGAAGATTCCCTTCGGCATTGCACAGATTGGCAAGGCCTTCCGCAACGAGATTGTTGCCCGTCAGTTCATCTTCCGCATGAGGGAGTTTGAGCAGATGGAGATGCAGTTCTTCGTACAGCCCGGCACCGAGCTGGAGTGGTTCCCCAAGTGGAAGGAGACGCGCATGAAGTGGCACCAGAACCTGGGCTTCGGCGCAGAGAACTACCGTTTCCACGACCACGACAAGCTGGCTCACTATGCCAACGCTGCTACGGACATTGAGTTTAAGATGCCGTTTGGCTTCAAGGAGGTGGAGGGTATCCACTCCCGTACGAACTTCGACCTGTCGCAGCATGAGAAGTACTCTGGCAAGAGCATCAAGTACTTCGACCCGCAGACCAACGAGAGCTATACGCCGTTTGTCATTGAGACATCGATTGGCGTTGACCGTATGTTCCTCAGCATCATGTGCCACTCGTTCTGCGAGGAGCAGTTGGAGAACGGTGAGACGCGCGTCGTGCTGAAGCTGCCGGCAGCCCTGGCTCCTGTGAAGCTGGCCGTGATGCCGTTAGTGAAGAAAGACGGACTGCCCGAGAAGGCTCGCGAGATTATCAACGACCTGAAGTTCCACTTCAACTGCCAGTACGACGAGAAAGACTCTATCGGCAAGCGCTATCGCCGTCAGGACGCCATCGGTACACCGTACTGCGTCACTGTGGATCACGACACATTGAATGACGGTTGCGTTACCCTACGTTTCCGCGACACCATGGAACAGGAGCGCGTGAAGATCAGCGACCTGGCATCTATCATCGAGGACAAGGTGAGCATCGCTTCATTACTGAAAAAACTGCAATAATGAAAAAATATCTGTTTATACTGGCAGTGCTGGCCGCAGGGCTCGTGTCCTGCTCTGAGTCGGATGACGCAACGGAGGAATTTGCCGACTGGCAGAACCGCAACGAGACGTACTTCGAACAGGCCTACAACAGGCATGACGCCACGTCTATCATCAAGAAGTGGTCTCTGGACGCCTCTGCCACGAGCTACGCCCACACGGATTGCATCCTCGTTGACGTTCTGCAGAGTGGTACAGGCACTTCCAGCCCGTACTATACGGACTATGTCAAGATCTATTACTCCGGACGCCTGATTCCCTCTGCCAGTTATCCTGCCGGCTACGTGTTTGACGGCACACCCTTCAGCGAACTGGACAAGGACGTCACCAAGCCCACAGAGATGAAGGTCAGCTCGTTTGTAGCAGGCTTCTCTACCGCCCTGCAGCACATGCACAAGGGCGACCGCTGGCGCGTTACCATTCCCTATCAGCTGGCTTACGGTACGACGGATAAAACCACCATACCAGCCTACAGCACACTCATCTTCGAGATTGAGCTGGTGGATTTTTATAGTGAGTAGTAGTTGAAGTTAGTGATTATGCAAAAATACGCGGACTACATCAAGCAGATCGAGATTGATTCACTGTGGAGCGGAAAGAAACACATTCTGTGGACGCTCGACCCACACGTGAACGTGCTCAGCGGCATCAATGGTGTGGGAAAATCGACCATCCTGAACAAGGTGTTCAGGAGTGTCAACACCAACGGTGACATCATCAATCACCTGCTGAAAGGTGTACACATCATTGCAGAGCCGGAGAACGCCACACATGTGCGCTTTGATATCATACGCTCGCTCGACTCTCCCGTGCTCGACCTGAACACAATGACGCATGTCGATTCGCGTATCACCTCGGCACTCGACTTCCAACTGTACCACCTGCAACGCAAGTACCTGGATTACCAAGTAAACATAGGCAACCGCATCATTGAGGAGCTGCAGAAGGGAAATGCCGACGCAGCCCAACAGTTGTCGAAACAGAAGTCACGCTTTCAGGACATTATCGATGACCTGTTCCAAGAGACGGGCAAGAAGATTGTGCGCACCGAGAACGAGATACGGTTCTCGCAGATAGGCGAAGTACTTGTGCCCTACCAGCTGTCAAGCGGTGAGAAACAGATGCTGGCCATCATGCTCACCGTACTGGTTGAAGACATGCAACACTACGTGCTCTTCATGGACGAACCAGAAGTGTCGCTCCACATTGAGTGGCAGAAAAGACTCATTGACCTCATCCTTGAGTTAAACCCTAACGTGCAGATTATTCTGACGACTCATTCGCCTGCCGTCATCATGAACGGCTGGATGGACAGCGTGACGGAAGTATCCGACATCACACTATGAGCAAGCGACTGCAGAGCAATATCACATCGGAATATTTCGAAGCGGCTAACGCCATGAAGCCGAAAAATAACCGAAAGCGCATCGTAGCCTATGTAGAAAGCTACGACGACATACTTTTCTGGCGTTCTGTACTCAATTCGTTTGAGACAGAACGCCTTTACTTTGAAATCATGCTGCCATCGCGGCGCAATAAGTTAGGACGGGGAAAGAAAGCCGTTCTCGTCGAAGGGCTCGGCCCTGCCATGATTGCCTGTGTGGATGCCGACTACGACTACCTGCTGCAAGGCGTCACGTCTCAGTCAAGGCAGGTGTTGCAGAACCCCTACGTGTTCCACACCTACGCCTACGCCATCGAGAACCTGCAATGCTATGCCCCATCGCTGCACGAGGTATGTGTTATGGTGACGCTCAACGACCATCGCATCTTCGACTTCGAAGACTATCTGCGTCAGTACAGCGAGACCGTATTCCCCCTGTTCGTCTGGTCTGTCTGGGCCTATCGAACGGGCAACTACCATGACTTCACGCTGACCGACATGGCACGCGTCATCGACCCTGGAGGCTTCAACTTCATGAGTCCACAGCCATCTCTCGACCACCTGCGAAAGAAGGTCAGTGCAAAAATCAGACAGTTGCAGACGGAATACCCGGAAAACAAAGAGGCTTACCTGAAGGTGAAAGAAGACGTCAAGGCACTTGGCGTCACCCCACAGACCACTTACCTCTATCTGCAGGGACACTCGCTGTTCGACAATGTGCTGGTGCCTATTCTGTCAAAGGTGTGCAACCGCTTGCGCCTGGAACGGCAAGAAGAAATACAGCATTATTCACGCCACCACACACAGCGTACCAACGAGATGGCCTGCTACGAGCACTCGGTACAGGACATCCGTCAGATGCTGAAGAAAAACAGGGGCTTCCATGAGGCTGCAGAGTTCAAGCACATACAAGCAGACATAGCCCGTTTCCTGAATCAGGAAAGCACGTAGGTTTCCAAGAACTTTATCTCACCCTCTACGCGTACATTACTAACACAAGCAGGCAACAGTATGGTGTCGCCCCCGCGGAAAGTGACCTTTTCGTCATCGATGGTAAGGGAGCCATTGCCTTTCAGACCGATGAGCACGACAAAGCTGTCAAGCTCGGAATAGTCTATCAGCATGGGTTCGTCAAGGTCATAGACGGCGGTATTGAAGTAAGGACACTCCACCAATAGTTGGCCTTCGTTCTTCGTCGGCTCGTAATGCGTACGGTAGTCGGGCAGCACACGGTAGTCGATGCTCTCGGCAGCTTCCTTCGTATGCAGCTGACGCAGGTTGCCGTCCTTGTCACGGCGCTTGTAGTCGTAGATACGATAGGTGACATCGCTGGTCTGCTGAATCTCAATCAGCTGGCAACCATGACCGATGGCATGGATGCGGCCAGCAGGAATGAAGAAGCAGTCGCCGTCCTTGACAGCATACTGTGCCAGTGCATCACAAATACTATCGTTCTCAACCATCTCTGTGTATTCCTCTGGAGTAATCTGTTGCTTGAGTCCGCTGTAAAGCTTTGCATCAGAAGCAGAATCCAGAATGTACCACATCTCGGTCTTGCCACGCGGCTTGCCCTGCCGACGGGCTACCTCGTCTGTGGGGTGCACCTGAATGGAAAGATCCTTTTTGGCATCAATGAACTTGATGAGCAAGGGAAACTCGTCCCCAAAGCGCTGGTAGTTGGCCTTGCCAACCAGTCGGTCTTTCTGTTCTTTGACAAGTGTATTAATATTCTGGCCTTCGCACATGGTCTCGACACCTTCGACGCCGGAAATAAGCCAGTTCTCCGTCCCCCATATCAGGGTACGTAATAATGGAGTAAATTTGTAGTAGTTTTGCATTTCAGTTCTTATTTGTCAATCAATCAATTGTCTTTCCAATAACTGCGAGTGAAGAGTACAAGTACAGAGAGAATTTCGAGACGGCCCATGAGCATCAGTGGGCAAAGAAGCCACTTGATCAAGTCTGGCAACATAGACCACGACATGACCGGCCCGATCTGTGTGCCTAGTGTCGGACCCACATTGCTTACGCAACTCAAGGCTATCGTAATGGCATTGGTGTTATCGATGCCAGCAACAATCATGATGGTGGCCGTTATCAATGTCATCAGTATGGTCAGTGTGAAGAAAGCAAATAATGCTATCAGCTTTGATTGCGGAATGTTCTGCCCGTTAACCTTTACAGGTAAGACAGCGTTAGGGTGCAGTATCTGCCTGAAATTGTTGCGTACCAACTTAAGCAACATCACACCGCGAACACACTTGAAACCTCCACTCGTACTACCTGCGCATGCACCCAGATACATGACAACGCCCAATATCACCCAAGTTAGGTGCGGCCATGTGCCTGCATCGTCATTAAACATACCTGTGGTGGTCATAAATGATACAACTTGGAACAAAGCGCACCTGAACGACCGTTCGAGGTCGTAGTCCATACGTGTTATCAGGAGATACGCTATCCATAGCGTGGCTCCTATCACAACGCTGATATAGAGTTTGAATTCCGAGTTCTTGAATAGTGATTTTACCTTCATCTTAATCATAGTGAGATATAATAAGGTAAAGTTCACACCTGCCAGGAACTGGAAGAATATCGAGATATAGTCAATTGTAGCTGAATGGAAGAATTCCGTGCTCTCGTTGTGTATTGCAAACCCTCCCGTAGCCGTCGTAGTCATCGAGTAGTTTATTGCCTCAAACCAATTCATACCGGCAACCCAGAACGCGAAAGCGCAAGCTAGGGTCAGCAGCAAGTAGATGCTCCAAATCCATTTGGCATTTGTAGAGAGCTTGGGGTGCATCTTCGTGCGGATGGGGCCTGTAGCCTCTGCGGCAAAAACCTTTACACTACCACCAACTAACGAGGGGAGGATGGCAATGGTGAAGAACACTATTCCCAAACCGCCAATCCATTGTGTCAGCGAACGCCAGAATAGGATGCCATGAGGCAATACCTCTACATCGTCAAGGATGGTAGCTCCTGTTGTGGTAAAGCCAGACACAGTCTCGAAGAAGGCATCTGTCAGGTTGTTGATGTAGCCGCCAATCATGTAGGGCAGCATGCCAAAGACGGAGAAGATTACCCACGTCCCTGTCACAACGAGGTAAGAATCGCGGCGGCTCATGTTTCTGCCGGCGTTCCGTCCGCAGTAGAGAAAGAGCATTCCGCCAATGAGGGTCAGTATCATAGACATCAGGAAAGCTATGCTGTCGTCTTCCCCATAGGCGTATGACATGATGACACACCACAGCATGAGGAAACTTTCCAGACAGAGCAGTTGTCCGATGATCTTTGATACCAAACTGAAATTTACCATAGGGTGTTGGCTTTAAAGAACTTTTCCACTTTCTTCAGGTTGTGCTCATGGCAGAACACCATGACGCTGTCGCCTGCCATCACCTGAGTGTTACCATTGACCAGATAGCCCTGATCATTACGTACCAGTCCACCGATGGTCACACCAAACGGCAGACCGAGGTCCTTCACTGGTTTCTTGGTTACCTTGGAGCCTTCGGCAGCCACAAATTCTGCCACGTCGCTATCGACCATCATCAGCGACTGCATATTGCTCACCTCAGCGTCAAGCATCATCTGGAAGATGTGGCTGGCAGCAATGTTTTTCTTGTTGATAATCGTGCCGATATCCAGACTCTCGGCCATGCTGACATAGTCGAGGTTCTCAACCATAGCGATGGTCTTGCGCACACCCATCTTCTTCGC
Source organism: uncultured Prevotella sp. (assembly GCA_947169685.1). Taxonomy (GTDB): domain Bacteria; phylum Bacteroidota; class Bacteroidia; order Bacteroidales; family Bacteroidaceae; genus Prevotella. The sequence continues at coordinate 45,545 of CAMVQS010000009.1, forward strand.
TGTCAGACAAGCCAGGATGTTAGCCTCAGCACTACCTGTCAAGGCTACGAAGGCCTGTGTATTGCGAATGCCCTCCTCTTCCAGGAGCGACAGGTTACGTCCGTCACCATGGATGACCATCACATCAGTATCGCTGAGCAAAGTGTTCAGGCGTTCACAACGCCGTTCATCACTCTCAATAATCTTGATGTTCATGTAGTCAGGAGCCGTCAAAGCAGCGCGCACACTGGTCTTGCCGCCTCCCATGACAATGACGTTCTTCACGTCGGCATAGTGTTCCTTGCCCACAATCTTACGGATATAGGGGATATATTCACGAGTGGTCATAAAGTAGGCCAGGTCGTGCAGATGGAGCACATCGTTACCACCAGGGATGATGGTCTCGTCACCATGTTTGATAGCTACAATATGATAGGGATCGTCAGGTCCGCAGAGGTCTTTCAGCGGCTGATTGAAGATTTCGCACGACTCACGCAGTTTGATGCCCAGCATGACCAGCGCGCCGTCATGTACATCCCAACGCTGACGTACCCACGAGAGTTTCAGACCATTGATGATGTCCTTGGCTGCCAGCACCTCTGGATAGATGAGCGAGTCAATACCCAGGTTCTTGAAGAACGGTTCCATCTGCGGAGCCAGATACTCATAGTTGTCAATACGTGCTACTGTCTTCTTAGCACCTAAGGCATGAGCCATGATGCAGGCATTGACGTTCTTACTCTCCTCTGGGGTCACCCCCACAAAGAGGTCAGCACCCTCGCAGCCAGCATCTTTTAAGGTTTTAATGCTAGTAGGCGAGCCTTGCATGGTCATCATGTCATAGCTGCTGTCAAGCCCGCCAAGACGTTCACTGTCCTCGTCAATCAGCACGCAATCCTGTTTCTCACGTGAGAGCAGTTTTGCCAGATGGGTTCCTACGGCTCCTGCGCCGCCAATAATAATCTTCATCCTATAATTGCTTTCTTGATACTTTCCTTGTCAATGCCCACTATCTGCTGTAGCTCAGCCACCTTGCCGTGTTCAACAAAACGGTCGGGCAGTCCTAAGCGCGTTATCTGTGGACGGTAACCATGGTCTGACATCCATTCCACCACTGCCGAACCCAGTCCACCGTTACGTACACCGTCCTCAACAGTAACAATACGCTGGAACTTCTTGCCGACCTCATGCAGGATTTCCTCGTCAAGGGGCTTTAGGAAACGCATGTCGTAATGAGCAATGTTCTGTTCACCGATAGCCTCTTCCGCCGTATTTCCTATCGGACCAATAGAGAGAACGGCAACATCGTCACCGTCACGGAGCTTACGGCCACGTCCGACGGGCACTTTCTCCAACGGACAACGCCAATCCACCAGTACACCATTGCCACGCGGATAACGGATGACAAACGGTCCCTTGTCAGGCAACTGAGCCGTAAACATCAGTCGTCGCAACTCATGTTCGTTCATGGGTGACGCTATGGTGAGGTTGGGGATAGGGCGCAGGGCGGCCAGGTCGAAGGCACCATGATGCGTGGGGCCGTCTTCACCTACCAAGCCCGCGCGGTCGAAACAGAGCACGACGGGCAGTTTGAGAATGGCCACGTCGTGTATGATGTTGTCAAAGGCACGCTGGGCGAAGGCCGAATAGATGTTACAGAAAGGCAGCAGTCCGTCCTTGGCCATACCAGCAGAGAAGGTCACGGCATGTCCCTCGGCAATACCCACGTCGAAGGTGCGCTCAGGCATCTCCTTCATCATGATGTTCAGGGAGCAGCCACTGGGCATGGCAGGCGTTACACCTACAATCTTGGGGTTCTGACGAGCCAGTTCAAGCAGGGTTTCACCAAACACATCCTGATATTTGGGCGGCTGGCCAGTGGTATCCTTGACGATGCGCTCACCCGTCTCGGGGTCGAACTTACCAGGAGCATGCCATATCTCTGCATGTTTCTCTGCAGGCTTGAAGCCCTTACCTTTGGTAGTGTGCAGATGTAGCAGTTTCGGACCCCTCATGTTCTTGAGCTGACGGAGTATGCGCACCAGTTCCTTGATGTCGTGACCGTCATACGGTCCGAAGTAGCGGATGTTCATGCCCTCAAAGATATTCTGCTGGTGTGATAAAGCAGACTTCAGGGCATTGTTCAGTCGGAGAATACCCTTCTTGCGGTTATCGCTTAGGAAACCACGGGCATGCAACCACTGCGATGCCTTGAAACGCAAGTCGTTATAGGTCTCATTGGTGTCAAGCTGTAGCAGGTATTTCTCCATGCCACCCACAGCACGGTCAATGGACATATCGTTGTCATTGAGGATGATCAGCAGGTCGTTGGGGCTCGACGAGACATTATTCAGTCCCTCAAACGCCAAACCGCCCGACATGGCTCCGTCGCCAATGACAGCCACCACCTTACGTTGCGCATTTTGCGACTTGGCAGCTACTGCCATGCCTAATGCCGCCGAGATACTGTTCGAAGCATGTCCACAGGTAAACGTGTCATACTCACTCTCCAGGGGAGAAGGGAAAGGCATGATGCCATGCAGCTTACGATTGGTTGAGAACTGCTCACGCCGGCCCGTCAGAATCTTGTGTCCGTAAGCCTGATGCCCCACGTCCCACACGATACGGTCTTCCGGGGTATTGAAGACATAGTGCAAGGCAACCGTAATCTCCGCCACACCTAAGCTTGATGCCAAGTGGCCGGGATTCACCGACAGCTCGTTGACAATGTCCTCGCGCAGCTCCTTACACACCTGTGGCAACTCGTCAACCGACAGCATGCGCAGGTCTTTCGGATATTTAATCTTGCTAAGCAAGTGCAGTTTCGTTTCTTCCACAGTAGTTAATATTAACTTAACAGGGGACAAAGGTAATTTAATTTATGGAAAATGCCAAATAAAAAACACGAAAACGTTTGGAAGTTACATAAAATCTTTATAAATTTGCACAACAAATAAAAGAATTACTGACCTAAGCGATGAAATATATACTGCTCCCTTCTGCTGAAAAGAGGCGATTGTCGTTCTATCTGGCTATGGAGGAATATGTGGCGCGTCATATCGACGAGCCCGATTGTTTCTTTATGTGGCAGGTGGAGCCCAGCGTCATTTTTGGGCGCAACCAGCTCATTGAAGCAGAGGTGAACCTGAATTTCTGCCGCAGCCACAACATCCAGACTTTTCGTCGGAAGAGTGGCGGCGGTTGTGTGTATGCCGACATGAACAATGTGATGTTCAGCTACATCACCGATGAACAAAACGTGAACTTCACATTCAACCGTTATATCATGATGATTGTCCACATGCTGCAGCGCTTGGGTGTCGATGCCCGTTCCTCAGGTCGTAACGACGTGATGATTGGTAACCGGAAGGTGAGCGGCAATGCGTTCTATAAGCTCCCTCATCGCAGCATCGTTCATGGTACCATGCTTTACGACACGAACATGGTGAACATGGTAGGTGCTATTACGCCTACCGATACCAAGTTACTCTCGAAGGGCATTCAAAGCGTCCGCCAGCGTGTTGCCCTGCTCAAGGACTACATCACGCTGACTTTGCCTGAGTTCATGCAGTTTGTGCACGACACGCTGTGTGAGGAGGACCTGATGCTGACCGAGGACGACGTGCGTGCCATAGAAGAACTGGAGCAAGGATACCTGTCGCTTAGCTTTATCTATGGAAACAATCCCAAATATACGCTCATCAAACATCGCTACATCAAGCAGGTGGGCGACTTGGAGGCTCGTATCGAGCTGAAGAACAACATCATCCGCAGCATCAACCTGATAGGCGACTACTTTCTCATTGGCGAGCTGGACAGTCAGCTGCTCGACAAGCTGAAAGGACTGCCTCTGGAACGCGCTGCCATCAGCCGTGCACTACCAGACCGCATTGACGACATCATCAGAAACCTGTACAAAGAAGACTTTATTGATTTACTAACACTATAAATGACTATGGAAACAAAAATAACTTGTCTGCACGACAAGCATGTAGCTCTGGGAGCGCAGATGTCGCCCTTCGCTGGCTACGACATGCCCATTCAGTATAAGGATATCACCACCGAGCACGAGGCTGTACGCCAGCACGTCGGTGTGTTCGACGTCAGCCACATGGGCGAGGTGGACATCTGCGGCCATGCAGCAGCCCACTTCGTCAACCATATCTTCACGAACGACGTCATGCCGATGAAGGTGGGACAGATTCTCTACGGCATGATGTGCTACGAGGACGGCGGTGTGGTCGATGACCTGCTGGTGTATAAGCGTTCCGACGAGCTCTACACGCTGGTCATTAATGCTGCGAACATCGACAAGGACATCGAGTGGATGCGCCAGAACCTCGACGGTTGGAATGCCGAGATACGCCCATGGGACGTGGATGAGTTCGGTCAGCTGGCCGTCCAGGGTCCTGAGTCGGAGCGTGTCATGGAGCAGGTGCTCAGCCTACCCTGTCGCGAACTGACGTTCTATACCTTCAAGGAACTGCCGTCGCCCGAGCCTGGTAACAAGCATAACATCATCGTCAGCCGCACAGGCTATACCGGTGAGGACGGCTTTGAAATCTATTGCGACCGCGACTTCATCCGTATGTGCTGGGACAAGCTGATGGCAGCAGGTGTGCACCCCTGTGGCTTGGGCTGTCGCGACACCCTGCGCTTCGAGGTCGGCCTGCCGCTCTATGGCGACGAGCTCTCTGCAGACATCTCGCCCGTCATGGCCGGACTCTCTATGTTTGTCAAACTCGACAAGCCCGAATTCATCGGTCGCGAGGCACTGGCCCGTCAGAAGGCCGAGGGCGTGGCGCGCAAACTGGTGGGCTTGGAGATTCAGGACAAGGCCATTGCCCGCCATGGATGCCAGGTACTGAAGGACGGCGAGGTCATCGGCGAGGTCACCACAGGCTACCGTTCCATCTCTACGGGCAAGAGCGTCTGCATGGCACTCATCGATACGGTTTGGGCCAAGCTCGACAGCGAGGTGGAGGTGCAGGTGCGCAAGAAGACCTTCCCTGCCGTTGTGGTGAAAAAGCAGTTTTATAACAAGAACTATAAGAAATAAATCGTAAATAATCATGGCAAAAGTATTAGAAGGACTCTACTACTCGGAGTCACACGAATTCGTAAGAGTAGAAGGAGATTTTGGTTTTGTGGGTATCACGGACTATGCACAGCATGCACTGGGCAACGTGGTTTATGTTGATATGCCCGATGTGGATGACGAAGTGGAAGCCGGCGAGGAGTTTGGCGCCGTTGAGAGCGTCAAGGCTGCCAGCGACCTCATCTCGCCTGTCAGCGGCACGGTGGTTGAGGTGAACGAAGCCCTCGACGATGAGCCTGAACTGCTGAACCAGGATGCTTTCGAGAACTGGATCATCAAGGTGCAGCTCTCCGACAAGAGTGAACTCGACAACCTGATGGACGCTAAGGCTTACGCTGCTTTTACTGAAAAATGATGTACAAGTATTTCCCCCATACTGAGGCGGACCTGAAGGAGATGCTGAAGACAGTGGGCGTCGATTCCCTTGACGCGCTCTACGACGACATCCCCCCGCACCTCCGTTTCCGAGGCGACTACGAGCTGCCCGAGGGCATGAGCGAGCTCGAGGTACGTCAGCTGTTTGAGCAGCTGGGTACCCAGAACAAGCAGCTGGTATGCTTTGCCGGTGCCGGTGTCTATGACCATTACACGCCCGCCGTCATCCCCAACCTGCTGAGCCGCTCGGAGTTCCTGACCAGCTACACGCCCTACCAGGCAGAGATTTCGCAGGGCACGCTGCATTACATCTTTGAGTACCAGTCGATGATGACCGCCCTGACAGGCATGGACGTTTCGAACGCATCGATGTACGACGGCACCACCGCTACTGCCGAGGCCATGCTCATGGCAGTGGCAGCAGGCAAGAAGCAACGCCGCATACTGATGAGCGACACCGTCGATGAGAAGACGCAGGCCGTAGTGCGTGAGTATGCCCACTTCCAGCAGATAGACGTGGTAAGCATTCCTGAGAAAGACGGCGTAACCAGTCTCTCAACTCTCAACTCTCAACTCTCAACTCTTGATGGCATTGCCGGCGTCATCGTCCAGCAGCCCAACCGCTACGGCATCATCGAGGACTACGAGGGCTTTGCCGACAGCTGCCACGAGAAGAAGGCGCTCTTCATCATGAACAGCGTGGCCTTCGACCTCGCCCTCTTGAAGACACCTGGCGAGTGGGGAGCCGACATTGCCGTGGGCGACGCTCAGTCGCTGGGCATCCCCATGCAGTTCGGAGGTCCTTACGTGGGCTATATGTGCTGCACGGAGAAGCTCATCCGCAAGATGCCTGGTCGCATCGTCGGCATGACGCACGACCTAGCCCCCCTTTCGTCCCCCGAGGGGGACACAAATGTCTGCCAGCAAGGTATTGAAGCCCCCTCGGGGGCAGTAAGGGGGGCTCGTTGCTTCGTACTGACGCTTCAGGCTCGTGAGCAGCACATCCGCCGCCAGAAGGCCACCTCCAACATCTGCTCGAACCAGAGTCTTATGGCCCTCTTCGTGACCATCTACCTCTCGCTGATGGGTAAGCAGGGACTGCGCGAAGCCGCCCAGCTCTCTTACGACGGTGCCCACTACCTCTGTGAACAGCTGTTGGCAACGGGCCACTTCCAGTTGGCCTTCGACCAGCCGTTCTTCAATGAGTTCTGCGTCCGCTTCGACGGTGACCTAGATGCCCTGCAGCAGCGCTGGCTCGATGCAGGCTTCTTCGGTGGTATCAAGGTGGCTGACGATACCCTCATGCTGGCTGTTACTGAGAAACGTACCAAGGAAGAAATCGACCAATTAATCGCACTGATATGAACAACAGATTATACGGAAACCTGATATTCGAGCTCTCCAAGGAGGGCCGTTGCGGCTGCTCGCTGCCCAAGAACCGTTTTGGCCACCACGAGCTGCCTGCGGACATGCAGCGTGCTGAGGCTGCTGCACTGCCAGAGTGTGATGAACTGACGGTGGTACGTCACTATACAAACCTCTCCAACAACAACTTCGGTGTTGATAACGGTTTCTATCCGCTCGGCTCCTGTACCATGAAGTACAATCCGAAGATCAACGAGGAGGTGGCTGCCCTGCCGCAATTCCAGAACCTGCACCCCCTGCAGCCAGCCGACACCACACGTGGCGCACAGGCTGTCTGCACGCTACTCAAGCGTTCGCTCTGCGCCCTGACGGGACTGGCTGACTTTACGCTCAAACCCTATGCCGGTGCCCACGGCGAGCTGACAGGCCTCATGATTATCCGCCGCTACCACGAGGAGCGTGGCGACATGCAGCGCACAAAGGTCATCGTGCCTGACTCCGCCCACGGCACCAACCCTGCCTCGGCAGCCGTCTGCGGCCTCGACATCATCGAGGTGAAGTCCTACTACGACGGCACGGTGAACGTGGATGACCTCGAGCAGATTCTTGAGGAACACGGTCAGGAGGTGGCAGCCATGATGATGACCAACCCCAACACGCTGGGACTCTTCGAGCCCAACATCCCTGACATTGCCGAGATGGTGCATAAGGCCGGTGGTCTGATGTACTACGACGGTGCCAACCTCAACCCCATGTTGGGTGTCTGTCGTCCTGGCGACATGGGCTTCGACGTCATGCATATCAACCTGCACAAGACGTTCTCCACGCCTCATGGCGGAGGAGGTCCCGGTAGCGGTCCTGTGGGTGTGCGCAAGGGATTGGAACACCTCTTCCCCAAGGTGTCGCCATACAACGGCAACTTCGCCGTCGAGATGCGTGCCTATGCCTATATCCTCACGCTGGGACGCGAACAGGTGAAGATGGTAGGCCCGTTGGCCACGCTCAACGCCAACTACATCAAGGAACGCCTGAAGGATGTCTATGAACTGCCCATCACGGGGCTCTGCAAACATGAATTCGTGTTCGACGGTCTGAAGGACAAATCGACGGGCGTCACCACGATGGACGTAGCCAAGCGCCTACTCGACTACGGCTATCATGCTCCCACGATATACTTCCCCCTCCTGTTCCACGAGTCGCTGATGATTGAGCCAACGGAGAACGAGTCGAAGGAGACGCTCGACGGCTTTATCGATGTGATGCATCGAATTGCACAGGAAGCCAAGGAGAATCCCAATCTTGTAAAGACGGCTCCCCACAACACGCCCATCAGCCGCGTCGATGACGTGGAGGCAGCAAAGCATCCCGTGGTAACCTATAAACAGATGTGCAATGATGCAAACTGATCTTCTCATCATCGGTGCCGGTCCAGGCGGTTACCGCGCTGCCGAGTTAGCAGCCAAACACGGCCTGCAGGTGGTCATTGTGGAGCAGGATCAGGTGGGAGGTACCTGCCTGAACGTAGGTTGTATCCCAACCAAGTGCTATGTCCACAGCACCACCTTCGAGGAGGCCCGCGAACGAGTGGCACAGGTTGTTCCGCAACTCCGACAAGGCGTTGAGGGCATCCTCTCCCACCCCAACATCACCCTTCTGCGTGGTCATGCCTCGTTTGTTAGTCCAAACGAAGTTCTTGTGGGCGGTGATTCCGTCACCGCCTCTAACATCATCATCGCCACAGGCAGCAAACCCAAGATGCCACCCCTACCCGACATCAACGACCCGCGTGTCGTCACCTCCACCGAGCTGCTGCAACTGGACACCCTGCCCAAGAAACTCTGCATCGTCGGTGCCGGTGTCATTGGCATGGAGTTTGCCTGCGTGTTCCACCGTTTCGGCTCCGAGGTGACCGTCATTGAATACCTCAAGGAATGCCTGCCCATGCTCGACAACGACGTGGCCAAACGCCTGCGTAAGTCGATGGAGAAGCGTGGCATTACCTTCCGCATGAAGACCGCAGTACAGTCGCTGGCCGACATCGATGCCGACGTTATCCTCATGGCCACCGGCCGTCAGCCGAACACCGACGGCTTGAACCTCGAGGCAGCCGGCATCACCATAGATGCGCGTGGCAACATCGCGGTCGATGACAACTACCGTTGTGTATGCTGCGACTCAGTCGCAGCTAACCTCTTTGCCATTGGCGACGTCAACGGCCTTCAGCAGCTCGCTCATGCAGCCGAACACCAAGCCCTTTTGGTAGTGGAGCAAATACTTCAGCCCCCTCTCCTTTGGGAGAGGGCGGGGGGTGAGGCTCCCATTCCCGCCGCCATCTTCACCGCTCCGGAGGCTGCCTGTGTAGGTCTCTCTGAGGATGCCTGCAAGGAGCAAGGTCTGAACTACGTCTGTGGCAAGGCTTTCCATCGCGCCAACGGCAAGGCGCTGGCTATGGGTGAGACAGAAGGAATGGTGAAGCTGCTGTGGTCAGCTGACGACGGTCGCATCCTTGGCTGTCACGCCTTTGGAGCCCATACTGCCGACATTGTGCAGGAGGTCTCTGCCCTGATGTCTCGCGATACCACTGTAGAGCAGCTACGCCATATCGTCCATATTCACCCCACGCTGGGAGAACTGCTGCTTGCTGCTGCCGAGTCATCTTTGTGAGGTTCTACATACCGACTTACGACCCGTTACTTGGTATGTAAGCAGTCGTTACTCGCCATGTAAAGCCCCTTTACTCGGTATGTTTTTTTTATTATATAATGACAGATGACGGATGACATATAGTAATATAAGATATTCCGCGTACGTACGCACGTACGCATAAGTTTTCCGGAATTCATCTGTCATCCGTCATCTGTCACAACTTGTCCTTGGGAGGATGCAAAGATACAAAATTTTTAGGCCGATTCCAAATGTTTCGGCAATTATTTTTCCTTTTTCTTAAAAAAATAGGGTCACCTGCATAACTGCGTGTATTAGCCAAAGATCTTGACCAGTCTGAAGATA
>CAMVQS010000010.1 GCA_947169685.1 uncultured Prevotella sp.
GCCCTGCTCTGTTCGCTGAAGCTCGACTACCCCGATGCCGTCATCCTCGGACACCACGACCTGCCTGGTGTGAAAAAAGCCTGCCCGTGCTTCGATGCACGGGCAGAGTACCGGGACCTCTAAACGAAAGAATCGGCTGGCACAATTCATGCCAGCCGATTTTTCTGTCGGGATGAGGCGACTCGAACGCCCGACCCCTACGTCCCGAACGTAGTGCGCTACCAACTGCGCTACATCCCGATTGCTCGTAAGCGGCTGCAAAGGTACGAAAAAAAAAGAGCAGAGAGCAGAGAGGAGAGAGGAGTTTTTTTACTCTTAACATTATTTAACCTCACCTTATAGCAACTCAGGTAGTTCGTAGAGCTTTACACTGTTGCTTCCCTTAATTAGTATATACTGATTTTCGAGTTGTTCCTGACGGATGGCTGCTTTCACCTCCTCTACGTTAGCGAAGTGGCGGAAGGTACTGTCTGTCTGGTTCCATTCCTCTCCTACAAGCCACACTTGAGCGAACTGTGCTTCGCGTAGCATATTAACGACACGCTGGTGCTCTTCCTGACTGACATCACCCAATTCCCCCATCTGTCCAAGGATAACCATCTTGGGGCTGACCTCCATCAGGCGGAAATTGTCGATAGCGGCTTTCATCGAGGTGGGGTTAGCGTTGTAGGCATCTACCACGAGTCGGTTATGCTCCGTGACGGTTAGCTGTGAACGGTTGTTTTGGGGTGTGTAGTCGGCCAAAGCACGATTGATGTCATCGAAGGGAATATTGTTGACGTATCCCACAATGATGGCTGCCAGCATATTGTCGAGGTTATAGGCACCTATGAGGTGCGTCTGCACCTCCATCCACTCGCTCTGATAGCCTGCGTCGCTGTCCTGCTCGCGCCAACGGAACTTCAGGAAAGGCGCACACGAGACGACTTCGCCACGAATGAGGATGTCAGGGTTGTCGCTCTGTCCGTAATAATAGATGTCTAAGGTCTGAGGTCTAAGGTCTAAGGCTGACTTTCGACCTTCGACCATCTTCATGAGATGCTCGTTATCGCGATTGACAAACACGGGGAGTTCGCGACTACACAGGAAATCATAGAGCTCACCCTTGGTCTTGCAGACACCTTCGAACGAACCGAAGCCCTGCAGGTGGGCGCGTCCTACGTTGGTGATGAGTCCGCAGGTTGGCTCCGCTGTCTCCACCAGCGTCTTGATGTCGCCAGGATGCGAGGCACCCATCTCAATGACGGCAATGTCGTGTTCTTTGCTCAGTCGGAGTAGTGTTTTGGGCACTCCCACGTCGTTGTTGAAGTTCCCTTGGGTGTAGAGCACGTTGTATTGCGTAGAAAGCACAGCTGCAACAAGCTCCTTGGTGGTTGTCTTGCCGTTGGTGCCTGTGATGCCGATGACGGGAATGTCGAACTGGCGACGATGTTCACGTGCCAGGTCCTTGAAAGTTTGGAGGGTGTCTTTTACTACTATGAGTGAAGAATGAAGAGTGAAGAGTGAAGAATCGGCTTGCGCCGTGGTCATTGTGCAACCCTTAGTAGCGGTAGCAAATTCTTCACTCTTCATTCTTAACTCTTCACTAACAATGGCATAGCTGCACCCTTTTTCGAGTGCCTGGAGTGCATAGTCATTACCATCGAACTTATCGCCTTTCAGGGCGAGGAAGATGCTGCCTTCGGGGCAGTTGCGCGAGTCCGTGGTGATGCACGGATGCTGCTGATACAGCTTGTATAGTTCTTTAATATCCATCATAATTGGGTTAAAACAATGCAAAGGTACGAAAAAGTTGAGAGTTGAGTGTTGAGAGTTGAGAGTTTTTTGTTTTTTTAGTAGGGCGGCAGCAAATTCTTCACTCTTCACTCTTCACTTTTCACTTTTTTTCGTACCTTTGTAGCGAAATGGATTATACGTTGAATATTCGTGGCAGGCTGATGAGCCTAAGTGAGCCTTGCGTGATGGGTATCCTGAACGTGACGCCGGATTCGTTTTATGCTGCTTCAAGGGCTGAGACGGAGGATGTCATCGTGCGTCGCACCCATGAAATTGTGGAGCAGGGAGCGGCAATCATTGACGTGGGTGCCTGCTCGACGCGTCCTGGTAGTGAGCCTGCAACAGAACAGGAAGAGACTGAACGCCTCCGCCTGGCGATGAAGGCCATCCGCCAGACAATGCCCGAAGCCATTGTCAGCATTGACACATTCCGTCCATTAGTGGCACGCATAGCCGTTGAGGAGCTGGGTGCAGACATCATCAATGACGTGAATCCAAGCACGGAGATGTTCCGCACGGTAGCCCGCCTGGGTGTTCCCTATATAGTAATGTCGCGAGCAGCAAACATGCGGACGATGCTTACGGAATTGGCTCGTGACGTGCAGCAACTGCGCGACTACGGACAGAAGGACATCATCATTGACCCAGGGTTCGGCTTCGGCAAGACACTGGAAGAGAACTATGAGGTGATGCGCGACCTGCGACAGCTGGAACTGCTGGAACTGCCCGTGCTGGTGGGTGTATCGCGCAAAAGAATGGTGTGGCAGCTATTGGACATACAACCAGAGGAGGCACTCAATGGCACGACGGTGTTGAACATGATGGCACTGGAACGTGGTGCCAAGATTCTGAGGGTTCACGATGTGCGCGAGGCCGTGGAGTGCGTACAAATGTTTGATAAATTGAAAGTCGTAAATCGTTAAATAGTAAAATAAGAAAGGGTGTTAGAGTTTATTGAATTTGGAATCAAAGACATTGTCGATGTCGTATTGGTGGCGCTGCTGCTTTACTATGCCTATAGGCTAATGAAAGAGTCGCGTTCGCTTAACGTGTTCATCGGCATCATCTTCTTTGTTATCCTGTGGCTCTTCGTGTCACAGATTCTTGAAATGAAGTTGCTGGGTAGCATCATGGATAAGCTGGTGAGCGTGGGTGTGATAGGCCTGATTGTGATTTTCGCAGAGGATATCCGTAAGTTCCTCTACAACGTAGGTTCCCACCAACGGGTGCGCACGCTGCGCCGCCTGTTGTCATTAGGCCGTAGCGACGCTGCCTCGCAAAACAACAAGAAAATGATGATGCCGGTGGTCATGGCCTGTATGAACATGAGCAAGCGACGCGAGGGCGCACTCATTGTGATTGAGCGCAGCGTGCCCCTCGACGATATTGTGCAGACGGGCGACCAGATTGATGCCAACGTGAACCAGCAGCTCATTGAAAACATCTTCTTCAAAAACTCGCCCCTACACGACGGTGCCATGATTATAGCTCACCAGCGCATCAAGGCGGCTGCCTGCATCCTGCCCGTCAGCCATAATCTGGACATCCCCAAGGAACTGGGGTTGCGCCACCGTGCCGCCATGGGAATCTCTCAAGAGAGTGATGCACTGGCCATCGTGGTGTCGGAAGAGACGGGTAGCATTTCGGTGGCAGTCAAGGGGGTGTTCCGCCTGCGACTGACAGCCGAGGCATTAGAGAGCATCCTGTCGCAGGAGCTGGCTTAGGAACAGTTATGAAATCGTTATCGGAGATTTTTTCAAATTTTATACTTGAGCATGAAACTTTCCCGATATTTTTCCGTAACTTTGCAAGCAACAAAAGTAAAACATATTTTAATCGATAACAAACTATGAGTTTAATTGAACAAATCATTGCGCGTGCCAAGAGTAACAAGCAGCGCATTGTGCTCCCCGAAGCAGAAGAGGAGCGCACACTGAGAGCCGCCGACCGCGTGTTGGCAGAGGACATTGCCGACCTCATTCTGATTGGTAATCCTGACAAAGTTCATGCACTGGCCAAGGAGTGCGGCCTGACAAACATTGACAAAGCTACGCTGATTGACCCGCTGAACTGCGAGAAGAGCGAGGAGTATGCCCAGCTGCTGACCAAGCTGCGCGAGAAGAAGGGTATGACCATCGAGAAAGCCCGTGAACTGGTGAAGGACCCGCTCTACCTGGGTTGTATGATTATCAAGACCGAGGGTGCTGACGGACAGATCAGCGGTGCACTCTCCACGACGGGTGAGACGCTGCGTCCTGCCCTGCAGATTATCAAGTGCGCCCCTGGCATTACCTGTGTCAGCGGTGCCATGCTGATGATTACCGAGAAGCCAGAGTTTGGTGAGAATGGCGTGCTTGTTGTCGGCGACGTAGCAGTAACACCTATGCCCGATGCCAACCAACTGAGTCAGATTGCCGTCTGCACAGCACAAACCGCTAAATCGGTGGCAGGATTTGCTGACCCACGTGTGGCCATGCTGAGTTTCTCAACCAAGGGTAGTGCTACGCATGAGGTGGTTGACAAGGTGATTGAGGCCACAAAACTGGCCAAGGAGCTCGACCCGACGCTGAAGGTTGACGGAGAGCTACAGGCTGATGCCGCACTGGTTCCCGCTGTAGGCAAGAAGAAGGCTCCAGGCTCAGAGATTGCCGGCAATGCCAACGTGTTGGTATTCCCCAACCTTGAGGTGGGTAATATCGCCTATAAGCTCGTGCAGCGCTTAGGTGACGCCATCGCCATCGGTCCCATCCTTCAGGGTATTGCCCGTCCCGTGAACGACCTCTCCCGCGGCTGTTCCGTTGAGGACATCTATTATCTGGTAGCCATCACCGCTTGTCAGGCTATGGATGCTAAAAAGTGAAAAGTGAAGAGTGAAGAGTGAAGAATTTGCTACCGCCCATGATACATTATAATAGAGAGGGAGGCCCCTTGCATACAAAAAGTTATGCCTTTGCTGTTCGGATAGTAAATATGTTCCTTCATTTTACTAATAATGATTGGAGATTGCAGTCTATCTATGAACAGGTACTTCGCTCGGGAACCTCTATCTCTGCTAACGTACATGAGTCAGAGTTTGCTCAAAGCCCTTCAGACTTCGCTTCCAAACTTCACATTGCATTAAAAGAGGCTAACGAAACGATGAACTGGCTTAATCTGTTGCATGATACAGAATACTTGTCGGACAAGGAGTTTGAAAGTATGTCTAATGATTGCAATGAAGTAATTGCCTTGTTGGTCTCATCAATAAAAACAACAAAAAAGAATAACCAATTAAATCATTGAGTATAGGGTGAAAGTAAGGAACTGCGGTAGCAAATTCTTCACTCTTCACTCTTTACTCTTCACTTAGAAACGATGAAGATTTTAGTTTTAAACTGTGGATCGTCCTCTATCAAGTACGCACTGTACAACATGGACGACAAGAGTGTGATGACATCGGGCGGTGCTGAGCGTGTAGGCTTGGACGGTGCCTTTGTAAAAGTAAAGCTGGCTAACGGCGAGAAGAAACAGATTATGCACGACATTCCCGAGCATACCGAGGGAGTGAAGTTCATCCTCTCCCTGTTGACCGACCCTGAGATTGGTGTCATCAAGTCGCTCGACGAGATTGACGCTGTGGGCCATCGCATGGTGCACGGTGGTGAGAAGTTCAACAAGTCTGTCATCCTAACCGATGAAGTGCTGAAGGCTTTTGAGGAGTGCTCTGACCTGGCTCCCCTGCATAACCCTGCCAACCTGAAGGGCGTGAACGCCGTGAAGGAACTGATGCCAGGTCTGCCTCAGGTGGGCGTGTTCGATACAGCCTTCCACCAGACCATGCCGCCAAAGGCTTATATGTATGCTATTCCCTACGAGCTGTACGAGAAGTACGGCATTCGTCGCTACGGTTTCCACGGCACCAGCCACCGCTACGTGTCACAGCGTGCCTGCGAGTTCCTGGGCATTCCCGCAGAGGGTACGAAGATGGTGACCTGCCACATAGGCAATGGCGGTAGTATAGCTGCTGTGGTTGATGGCAAGTGCATCGACACCTCGATGGGTCTCACTCCACTGGAAGGTCTCGTCATGGGTACCCGTGCAGGTGACATTGACGGTGGTGCTGTCACCTTCATCGAGAAGAAGCTCGGCCTGGATGCTGACGGCATGTCGAACCTGCTTAACAAGAAGAGTGGTGTGGCCGGCATTACGGGCGGTTCCAGTGACATGCGCGACGTGGAGAACGCTGCCAAGGCAGGTGACAAGCGTGCTATCCTGGCTCAGGAGATGTACTTCTATCGCATTAAGAAGTACATTGGTGCCTATGCAGCTGCTATGGGTGGACTTGATGTCGTTGTCTTTACGGCTGGTGTTGGTGAGAACCAGACATCCATGCGTAGTGAGGTCTGCAAGGATATGGAGTTCCTTGGCATTAAGTTTGATGAAGAAAGGAACAAGGTGCGTGGCGAGGAAGCCATCATCTCTGCCGATGACTCAAAGGTAAAGGTAGTCGTCATTCCTACTGATGAGGAACTGATGATTGCCACAGATACGATGAACTTGCTGCAATAGCAAGTTCATCGTATATATTATAATTGTCCATGCTTGTAGCGCCAGATGTTATAGCCCCAGATGGCCACTTCAATAATGAGCATCGGAATATATACTGACGGACGGTTTCCCCATTCTTTGATTTTGTTGTTATAAATGTTCAGTTTGTCCGTATGACGGAAGAAGTCGTAAATCATCAGATATACTCCAGCAAGGATGAACGGAACGACAAGATAGACGTTTGGGTTCATCACGAAAGCATCAACAGGATGTCCCTTCATTAATAATAGGAACGCGCGCGTACCGCCACACCCTGCGCAGGGCAAGTCATAAATGAGGCGAGAGGGGCAGGTAATAAGATTGTAACCTGCGCGTTGGGTGATAATCACCACCAACACGTAGGCTACACCTAATATGCATACGAGAATAAGACCTTTACGACTTATCACGCTTGTTGTTTAATAGTAATTTACGCTTTGGACGAACTTCTGGTAGTTCTTTTCCTTGGTAGCACCCATGATGAGGAAAATGTCGATGATCCACCATACACCACAACCACCAGCGGTAATGAGTTTCAGTACACCCATTAAGGTGTCGCCAATGTAGAAACGGTCAACGCCATACGCACCAACGACAGCAGAGATGATCATAGCAATCGTGGGATCCTTGAAGTCCTGAGCCAGAACCATGCTGGCTTTCTGGGGGTCCATGCTTTCCAGTGTCTCGCGGATGGCAAGCATGCTGGACTCTGGAAAAAACTTGGCTGCATTCACAAGCAGCATGTTAACGTGACTATCCATATTATATAATATTGTGATGAAACAAATAACATCAAGCAACGCACGCGAGGCGATGCTTGATGTTTTTGTTGTGTGAAATAATTAGATTACAGAATCTCGTTCAGCTTGCTCAGATTGAACTCACGAGTACGCTTGCCAGCTGTGAAGATATCGATGATAGTCCAGATACCACAACCACCACAGGTGCAGAGCTTAACAATACCCATCGTTGTGTCGTTCAGCATGAAACGGTCAACACCGTAGCAGCCAAGCAGCCATGCGATAATCATCATGGTGGTGGGGTTCTTGAAATTGAGCATAGACAGTTCATCAAACTTGCTGTCATCAGCAGCTTCCAGTCTCTCACGAATTTCAGTCATAGCCTCAGCAGGCAGATTAGCAGCCTGTGCTGCAAGGAACTGATCAATTTTCTCTTTAATCATAATTTTAAGAATTTATTGGTTTAACTAATTAATTGGTTTCTTTATAAATCGATTGCAAATTTACTTAAAATATTTGTAATTGGTCGTTTATGAGCGTTAAAAAACATTAAGGACGGCTTTCACCCTCCACATATTCCTCTAAAAACATGTGTTCGCCATCGAAAACGGCATATGTGAAGTGCGAAATCCAGTCACCAAGAATCATAACGCGCGCCTTTTTGGTCAGTTGCAAATCCAGTTCTATGTGTCGATGTCCGTACATGTAATAGTCAATGTTTGGATGGTTTTGCATGTACTGACGCGTATAGCGCACCAGGAACTCCTTGTTTTCACCCATATAGGCCGGAATATCCGTGTTCTTGTGCTTCAGGTAACTGTGCTTGGCCCATGTCTGTCCAGCCCACATGCTCCAACGGGGGTGAACAGCCGCCAGTGCCACCTGACACAGACGGTTATGGAACATCCAGCGTAGGAATTTGAACCGTTTACTGGGATCACCCATGCCATCGCCATGTGCCATGAAGAAAACCTTGCCGTAAATCTCCGTGGTCAGTGGCTGCTTGTGAAGGATAACGCCACACTCGCGTTCCAGATAGTCAAAAGCCCACATGTCATGATTACCTGTAAAGAAGTGTACTTCGACGCCCATGTCAGTAAGCTCCGAGAGTTTACCCAGAAAGCGCGTATAGCCACGTGGCACTACGTATTTGAATTCGTACCAGTAGTCGAACATGTCACCCAGCAGATAGACGGCGGCGGCTTTCTCCTTGATGCTGTCAAGGAAGCGCACCAACCGGCGTTCCTGCATACGGCCATGAGGAATACCCCATGAACCCAAGTGGGCGTCAGAAAGGAAATATACGTTCTTCATATTTAATCGAATCCCAGTTCTACCCTTGCCTCTTCACTCATCATGCTCTGATCCCATGCAGGTTCGAACACCAGGTTGACATTAGCCGACTTGACCCCCTCCACGCTTTCAAGCTTCGTGCGCACGTCTTCCAGAATGAAGTCGGCAGCGGGACAGTTAGGTGCAGTGAAGGTCATATCTACCTCAACGGTATAGTCCTCCTGTACGTCAATCTTGTAGATCATGCCCAAGTCATAGATATTGACAGGAATCTCAGGGTCATATACGGTTTTCAGCACATCGACGATGCGCTCCTCCATCATTGTTTTCTCTTCTTGTGTCATATTATGTTGATGAAAAAATTATTCCGTAGCAGGGATGCGGTGCTTAGCATCTTCCTTGACGCCGAGGGCTTTCATTTCGTTAGCCTTCTGGACAATTCCCATGCGCCCATCGAGTGAACGGCGCAGTTCGCCGTAGTTCTTCTGCAGAGTGTTGATGTTGGCCTCTACGATGTCGGCTCGTTCCACGAAGAGTCCGATGCGTGAGAGCAGCTGTTCGGCCATACCGAGAATCTTCTTCTGGTTCTCCGTCTGGTTATGCTGTCGCCATGCCACCTGTATCATGCGCAGGATAGCAAAGAGATTCTGCGTGGAGGCAATAAAGACCTTACGCTCGAAGGCCTCGTTCCACAGTTTCGGCTCCGTCTGGAGCACCAGTTGGAGGGCTGATTCGTTGGGTACATACATGATGACGAAGTCAATAGCGCGTCGCTCTCCCTGTGCATACTGGGAGTAGTCCTTGCCTGCCAAGTCCTTCACCTGGCTACGCACAGCCTGCACCAGTCGGTCGAGGTATTGTTTCTTCAGCACTTCATTCGACTCGTTGACATAGTCGTAATAGGCCTTAATGCTGACCTTGGAGTCAATAATAACATCCTGATTGTCAGGATAATGCAGGATAACATCCGGCCGCAGGCGTGCCTTCTCATTATCTTCCGAGGGTGATACAAATGTTTCCTGTACGTCGTAGTCGATACCCTGCGTGAAACCCTGTGAGTCAAGCAGGTTCGAGAGAAACTGCTCGCCCCAGTCACCAGCCTGCTTGTTGTCACCCCGCAGGGCATTCGTCAGCTTTTGTGCCGTAGCGTCCATCTTCTCCGTTTGTTCCGTCATCTGCTTCAGACGTTCTGACAATGACGCAGTGGCAGCACTACGTTTCTCATTGCTCTCCTTGATCATCTGTTCCAACTTGCCAAAGTCCTCCTTGATGGGCTTGGTGAGCTGTTCCATGCTCTCATTGTTTGCCTTGTTGAGTCGCTCGCTGGTTTGGTTGAGCACCGTTGTGGCCATATTGGAGAACTGTTCTTTGACCACGTTCAGCTGCTCCGTAAACTGCTCTTGGCGTAACTTGTCTTCACTGGTATGCTGCTGTCTGACCATCTCTAGTTCTTTTTGCAGTACAGCATGCTTACCGTTCATCCACAAATAAACGGCAACAGCGCCAATGGCGATTCCTATGATAATATATAGTACGATGTCCATTATTTCCTGTCTTCAGCAATCAAGGCCAGCAGGCGTTCCACAGCCTCCTCTTCGGGAATATTCTTCAGCACACACTCTTTCTGACGATAGAGCGATATCTTACCACGCCCTGCACCCACGTAACCGTAGTCGGCATCGGCCATCTCACCAGGGCCATTGACGATGCAACCCATGATACCGATCTTCAAGCCTACCAAGTGGCTGGTGGCTGCCTTGATGCGGGCAATGGTTTCCTGCAAGTTGTACAACGTACGACCGCATCCTGGACACGAGATGTACTCTGTCTTGGTGAACTTAATGCGAGCAGCCTGAAGGATACTATCGGCCAAGACCGACAAATTGAGAATTGGGAATCGAGAATTGACAATTTTAAGTTTCGTTGCCTTTCGGTCAATCAGCAGGCCACCGACAGCCATCGCTGCCTTGAGCTGTAGCGTTTCCCAATCAGGTGCATCGAGAGTGAGCGTGATGGTATCATCCTTGATACTGGCCTCGGCCTCAGCACGCAGACGGATAGACTCAGGGATAAGCTCTACGAGCTTGCGGGCTACAGGAATCTCTGCCTCCGGCTCTTCGCTAAGTGACACGCGGATGGTGTCGCCGATGCCTTCGGTAAGCAGGGCACCGATGCCTACAGCTGATTTGATACGGCCGTCTTCACCCTCGCCAGCTTCTGTTACGCCAAGATGGAGGGGATAGTGCATGTCTTCACTGTCCATGGTCTGCACCAATAAACGGACGGTGGTAACCATCACCACGGTATTCGAAGCCTTGATGCTGATGACCACGTCGTTGAACTGCTCACGCTGGAAGATACGCAGGAACTCCATACAACTCTCAACAATGCCTTCAGGCGTGTCACCGTAACGGGACATGATACGGTCAGAGAGGGAACCGTGGTTCACACCAATGCGCACGGCAGTATGATGCTCCTTACAGATATTGATAAAGGGCACGAGTTTCTGTTCAATCTTCTGCAATTCAGCAGCATACTCCTCATCGGTATATTCCAGGTGCTTGAACGTACGGCCAGGGTCAACGTAGTTGCCAGGGTTGATGCGTACTTTCTCACAATACAGGGCTGCTACATCGGCAGTATGGGCGGTGAAGTGCACGTCGGCTACCAGTGGCTGGTTGTAACCATCGGCTTTCAATCGGGCAGAGATGTTCTTCATGTTCTCCGCCTCGCGAGTTCCCTGTGTGGTGAAACGCACCAGTTCGCCCCCAGCATCAATGATACGCTTGGCCTGTGCCACGCAACCTTCGGTATCGTTGGTATCGACGGTAGCCATCGACTGGATACGGATAGGGTTCTCGCCTCCAATGCCGAGGTTTCCCACACGAGCCTCCCAACTAATTCGTCTTGTACTCATATTTCACCTCTGCTAATTCCTTGTTAGCCTTTTCAATCTTTTGCTTCAGGCCTTCTTTGTAGGCTGCCAAACGACCTGCCAGTGCCTCGTCGCTCAACGAGAGCATCTCAACGGCAAGAATCGCAGCATTCTGTGCTCCGTTCACTCCTACCGTTGCCACTGGTATGCCTGGAGGCATCTGAATGATAGACAGCATGGCGTCGAGACCATCAAGCATACCCTTAATAGGCACACCGATGACGGGTAATGTCGTTGAAGCAGCGATGACGCCAGGCAGTGCTGCAGCCATACCGGCACCAGCAATGATGACGCGGATGCCACGTTCCTTCGCACCCTTAGCAAACTGTTCCACAGCATCGGGCGTGCGATGTGCCGAGAGGGCATTGACTTCAAACGGTACCTGCATCTCATCCAATAGTTTGCAGGCTTTTTCCATAACGGGCAGGTCACTGGTGCTGCCCATGATAATACTGACTATTGCTTTCATATCTTAACTTATTTTTTACAACCAAAGAATACTAAATACGGCACAAACGGCTCCGACCAAGAAGCCTCCGACGACTTGCAATAACGTATGCTGACGCAGAATCATGCGACTGGTACCCAGAAGGCCTGCCACGAAGAAAATCAGACAAAACCACCACACGGGGTTAAACCCAAAGGCATCGGCAAACACAAACAACGCTCCTGCAAAGCCCCCGATGGCTGCCGTGTGATGAGAAATCTTCCAAATGACATTGATGAGCGCACAGACCATCTGCAAGACCAGTGCTGCAATGACGATGCTTGCCATGAAATGAGGTATGTGCTGCTGTTCCATCAGCCACACACAGGCAAAATAGCAGAGGATAGAGATGACGTATGGCACCATACGACGCTCTTTCTGTCCCAGTTCAATAGGTGTCCAACCGTTATAACGCCGATAGAGATGAATGAGTAACGTGGGGAGCAGGATGGTAAATAGATAGACAATGGCGATGACCTTCAGCTTGAAGAGCCAAGGATAGAGGCTCAGATAGCTGAACAGGAACAGAGCCAACAAGCCTACCAGCGGCAGGTAAAACGGTGTAAACACCATGCTCACGATGCGTGCACCTAAGATGATTTGTTTATCTCTCGTCATACTTTTCTTAAACGTGCAATAGGAATACCTAACTGTTCGCGATACTTGGCCACTGTGCGGCGTGCAATGGGGAAACCCTGGCGGGTCAGCTCCATCTTTATGTCGTCATCACTCAGCGGTCGTTTCTTGTCTTCTCCCTCCACAATGTCACGCAACGCCACCTTAATCTGCCGTGTTGACAGTTCCTCGCCACTCTCCGTCACGTAGCTGTCACTAAAGAAATATCGCAAGGGGAACATCCCCCAACGGGTCTGTGCATATTTGGAGTTGCTGACACGCGAAATGGTACTCAGGTCAAGCCCCGTACGCTCTGCCACATCCTTGAGAATCATCGGACGTAACGATGCTTCGTCACCATCCTCAAAAAAACGATGCTGTATCTGGATAATGGCCTGCATGGTCACCGTCAGCGTGTGCCGACGCACGCGAATGGCCTCGATAAACCCTTGTGCTGCATCCACCTTCTTCTTCGTGTAAAGCAGCGCCTCCTTCATCTGACGACTCATGTTGTCGCGATTGTTCTGATACTCTTTGAGCGTGTCGGCAAACGATTGTGACACATACAGTTCTGGAACTTCACCATTGTTCAGATGAAAGGTGACCGTACCGTCATCCTGCGTATCGACAATGAAGTCGGGGGTAATCTGCTGCATAGAGCGTCCTACGCTTTCGCCCAGCGAAGCTCCGGGCTTGGGATTAAGCTTACGAAGCTCTGCCATCAGGGCATCGGCCTGTATGTCTGAGAGCCCTAATGCCTGCTGTATCTTGTCCCAGTGTTTTTTGGTAAACTCCTCAAAATACTGGCTTATCACTTTCTCCATGAGTTCACGCAGACGGGAATCTTCCCGACGGTGGATCTGGAGCAGCAGACACTCTTGCAACGAACGGGCACCAATACCGGCAGGATCGAAGTCCTGAAGTTTGCGAAGGACCTGTTCTATCTCTGCGTGGGTAACGTCAACATTATGGTAGATGGCCAGCTCGTCACAGATGCTGTCCGTACTTTTACGCAACAGTCCGTCATCGTCGAGTGAACCGATGAGGTATTCCATGATATCTGCTTCCCTGGGCGTCAGCTCAATCTCTCCCATCTGTTCTTTCAGCAAGTCATAGAAAGAAGTTGTCTCGCCATACACCATCTCCTCACGCTCTTCCTGACTGTTCTGTCCACCATGATAAACAGGTAGCTCCTCGTCATCACGTCCAATACCAGCCAGCGCATCATCCAACGCCGATTGACGCTCTTCACGCTCATGTTGCGTAGCAAAATCCTCTTCGGCAGTCAGTTCTTCGCCCGACTCCTCCGTCTTCCAATCCGTAGGCTCATCACCGGTCGATACCTCAAGGGCAGGATTGTCGTCCATCTCCGCACGCACCCTCTCCATCAGCTGGGCAACGGGCAACTCCACCAGCTGCGCCTGTAGCAGTTGCTGCTGTGAGAAAGTCTGCGTCTGCTTGAGCGTCTGCTCCTGACTTTGTACTTGAATCTGACTATGAGCCATGGTAGTATTCCTTTAGTTCATCGGCCAAAGCTGCCAGACGTTCCATATCGCTATTGCCATAGCGACGCCAAACCTCGGAACAAGGACCGAGCAAGCTGTTGAACAGTACATCACGCCGATTCAGATAGGGGTCAATATGCTGATAGACGTCCATTACCTCGACAACCTCGGCAGCACGCACCTTCAACAAGCGGGACAGTTCCTGAATCTCCGGAGTCTCCGAAACCATAGTATTGGGCGTCAGGCGGAAATAAAGGTCAAGCACGAGAACAAGCGCTACCGGTGTCCAAGGGGAATCATCAGCTACAGGTTTAAAATCTTTCTCAAACGACTCGTTCACCTCAACGCCCTCATAGAACTCGTCAGCATGACCGTATCCTTTCATTTCACGAAGAAGACGCACGGCACGGTTCAAGCGACGGGGATTATCGCCGTAACGTTCCCAGATACGCTCAATACGAGGCGTTTGCAGTGTTGCTATCTGGCACAACTTACCAAACAGCACCTGTGGGTGAATGTGTAACTCCATAGCCAGCCCAACCATAGCACGGCTATAGACAGGTTTCACACCGACAGGTTTGCGCAAATACAATTGCAACAGCAACAGCCAGTAGTCATCCGACCAGTTTGAGCTTTTTCCCATAGCTTAATCATTATTTGGTGCAAAAGTACAAAATATTTATCAATCATCAATTATAAATTATCAATTATTTCGTACCTTTGCACAGAATTTATATCATCGGACACCTATGAAACAATGTTTTATCACATTTTGCCTGTTATTTTTGGCAGTTCACGGCATCCACGCACAAAGCACAGAACCGGAGGACCAGGATGACCTCATTGAATACGAAGCATCACAGACGGACTACGGTTTCTTTGGCACCACAAATGCTATCTTCTCTACAAGTGAGACGATTATCTGTACTTTCTCGCTAACGCAAAACAAGCCCAAAGGCGACAAGATATACCCCACGATGCTGAGCATCTGGCTCCATGCCGATGCGTTTTCCACGAAATACCAGGAGTTGAACATCAAGCAGATAGCCAATGCAGGGTCACGTGTGATTGACGGACAGTTCCGCTACCCTGCCACCCTGTTGCTTGAGAACGACGAGCAGGTGACGCTGAACTTCTCCATCAACAACCTGACCGACGACCACACCCATCACACCGTCATGCTGACGGCTCCCATCTCCGATGTTGACAACACGCATAACACAGCCATGTACGGAGAACTGGCCACGAAACTCCGCCGTTACGACATCGTTGCCATCACCATTGCCAATACCACACTCAGCCTGCGCCTTATGGGGCTCCATTCTGCCCAATACATCAACGGCATTTGCAAAGAGCTGGTACTGGCGGGCTGTAATACCGCGTCTTTCAACGTCCTCGATAGTCGCGAGGCAGACGACTTCGATGTTAGCGGCTTCCGACTGACGAGTCATGAGAAGAGCATCGACGAGCTGGTGTATCACGCTTTGGGATGTTTCCCCACCGATATTCGTAACATCAAACCCTCGACGGCCGTTGAGGTGATTCGCAAGAACACTCAATGGATTCTTGACGACCACCCAGACTTCCACGAGCTGGAGTTCACCCTGGAGGACGGCTACGACTTTAAGTATAATGGTCTGCAGATTATCGGAGAAATGTGCTGGGAAACCCCCGAAGGCAGCAGCCTTACCAACATCAACGCCATGCAGTTCAAGGGTTATAACTACTATTTCAAATTGCCCTCTAAAGACAAAAAAGCGGTCAAAGAGGCTTACCAAGCACTACGTAACGAACTGGAAATCTTGGGCTTCCGCTTAGCAGCTTTCCAAGGCGACAAGGGCGACAAAGAGCCACTACGGGCCACACACAACACTTACCACGTAGAGTGTTGCTACTACTTGAACGTTCACGACCAATACGTCATCCAGCTCAAGGTAGAACCCTATCAAAACAACTAAAAAGCAAAAAAATCTTTAAACACTAAGCGCTAAACGCTAAACTTTTCGTATCTTTGCAGGCAAAACAATACCGTATCATATGAAAAAACTGCTGTTACTAACCCTCTCATTATGCTGTCTGCTCACCGCTCAGGCACAGTCGGCACGCGACGAATTCAAGAAGGATACTCATTTGTCCGCCAGTAACTATTTGGCCTATCCAGGCCCCACGCAATGTACGCTCACACCGGCTCCTGACGGAAAAAAGCCCTTCTACATCAGCCATTACGGGCGTCACGGCTCCCGTTACCTCATCAATCCCGATGAGTACAAGCGTCCTTACGACATACTGAAGGCTGCTGACGAGGCCGGCAAGCTCACGCCGTTGGGCAAGGACGTCCTGCGTCGTGTCAAGATGCTGAGAGAGGAATCAAATAACCGCTTGGGTGAGCTGACCCCGTTAGGAGCACTACAGCACCGCCAAATTGCCCGTCGTATGTTTGAACGCTTCCCCGAAGTGTTCGAGGGTGAGGCAAATATCGATGCCAAGAGTACCATCGTCATCCGTTGCATCCTCTCCATGGAAAACGAACTGCAACAGCTGCTCATCATGAACCCCAAGCTGAACATCCTGCACGATGCCTCGGAGCATGACATGTGGTACATGAACTTCAGCGACAAGGAGTTGTTTTCTAAACGCCGTAACTTTGAAGCCGACAAGGCTTACTACGACTTCATTGACGCACACCGCAACTACAAGCGTGCCATGAAGGCCCTTTTCAACGACGAGGAATATCTGGAGAAGAATGTTGACGCCTGGCGTCTGAACAACTACCTCTTTAAATTGGCGAGCAACCTACAGAGTTCAGAACTACACAAGAAGATTACCCTTTACGATATCTTCACCGACGATGAGATTTACAGTAACTGGCTGATTGCTAACGCACGCTGGTACATGGATTATGGGGCTTACCCCCTTAATGGCGGCAAACAGCCATTCTCTCAGCGTAATCTCCTGCGTACCATCATTGCACAAGCCGACAGCTGCATCCAACTTCAGAAACCAGGTGCAACACTGCGCTTTGGCCATGAGACAATGGTGTTGCCTCTTACCTGTCTGCTGGGGCTTAATGGCTATGACTTAGAGGAGTCGAACTTTGAACGGTTAGAGAGCAAAGGGTGGCTGAATTATAAGGTGTTCCCCATGGCAGCAAATATCCAGTTCATTTTCTACCGTAAGAATTTCGATGACAAAGATGTTCTCGTCAAGATTTTGCTTAACGAGAATGAGACCACCTTGCCGATAAAGAGCAAAACCGCACCCTATTACAAGTGGAGTGAAGTGCGACAGTATTATCTGAGTAAACTTGACGCATACGATAAATAAAGAGTTATGCAAATAAATAGTCATCTGTCTGTACTTATTCGTGATCTGGCGGCACATTGGGGTGACCGCGAGGCGCTGATTTATCAGGACTTCGGAGGCACGGAGTGGAAATCGTATTCATGGCGGCAGTTTGCCGATAAGGTTCGCACGGTGTCGCTGGCATTGCTCGATAAGGGCGTACAACCACAGGAGAATATCGGTATCTTCTCGCAGAACTCTGTGCAGTATCTGTTCACAGACTTTGGTGCATGGGGTATCAGGGCAACAACTATCCCGTTCTATGCCACCAGCTCAGAACAGCAGATACAGTTCATGATTAACGATGCGAAGGTTCGCATTCTTTTTGTGGGTGAGCAAGATCAGTATGACAAGGCACACCGCATCTTCTCGTTCTGCCCCACCCTGGAGCTCATTGTGGTTTATGACCCGAAGGTGCGCATCAGCTCACACGACCCAGGAACCATGTACTTTGATGATTTCATCAAGGGTGGCCAGTCGCACGAACATAGCGATCTCTTGGAGCAGCGTTACACCGAAGCTTCAATGGATGAGATAGCCAACATTCTATATACGAGTGGCACAACGGGCGACTCCAAGGGTGTTATTCTGACTTTCGGGCAGTTCTATGCTGCGATGGAGGCCAATGGACATTGTGTTTCGGTGACCGACAAAGATCGTGTGCTGAATTTCCTGCCTTATACGCACATATTTGAGCGTGGCTGGGCCATTCTGAGTCTGTCTGTCGGTGCACGTCTTATTGTTAACACCTATCCGCAGCAGGTACAGCAGAGCATGCGTCAGACGCATCCCACCAGCATGTCGAGCGTTCCGCGTTTCTGGGAGAAGGTTATGCAAGGTGTACAAGAGCAGATAGACAATGCGAACCCCGCCAAGCGTGCCATTTTCCAACATGCGCTGGCCGTCGGCAAGAAACATAACATCGATTACCTGAGCAAAGGACTGAAGCCGCCTGTGGCATTGCACCTGGAGTACGAGATGATCAACCGCACCATCTTCAGCCTTGTCCGTAAGGAGCTGGGGCTGGAGAATGCCAACATCTTCCCCACAGCAGGCGCTGCCGTTAATCCCAGCGTCGAAGAATTCGTCCATGCCATCGGCCTGAACATGATTGTTGGCTACGGCCTTACCGAGAGTCTGGCCACCGTGTCGTGCAACCACCTCGGCAAGCCGTTCACGGTGGGTAGCGTAGGCATCCCCATCGACTCCATACAAATCAAGATTAGCGACGAGGGCGAAGTCATGCTCAAGGGCCCTACCATCACCCGAGGCTACTACAACCGTGAGGAGCTGACCCGTGAGGCTTTCGACGAAGAAGGCTTCTTCCATACGGGTGATGCTGGCTACATGAAAGGCAACGAGCTCTTCCTGAAGGAACGTATCAAGGATTTGTTCAAGACGTCAAACGGCAAGTATATCGCCCCACAGATGATTGAGTCGAAACTGCTCGTTGATAAGTACATTGACCAGATTGCCGTCATTGCCGACCAGCGTAAGTTCGTTTCGGCACTTATCATCCCTGAATACAAGTTGCTGGAGGACTATGCCGCCAAACACAACATCTACTACAAGGACCGTGAGGACCTGTGTCGCAACCGCGAGATCTACGACATGATGATGGAACGTATCGAAACCTTGCAACAGCAGTTGGCCCACTACGAGCAAGTCAAACGCTTCACCCTGCTGCCCCATCACTTCTCCATGGATCGCGGTGAGCTGACTAACACGTTGAAAATCAAACGTCGCGTGCTCAATGAGAACTACAAAAAGGAAATAGACGCGATGTACGTTGATTAAATAAAATGAGAAATGAGGTATGAGGAATAAGAAATGGAAATAAAGAAATGAGAAATGAGCGCGCGTGAAAACATTATTGTTGAGAAAACTGAGGAATTCGCTGACAGAATAGCCCGAATGTATAGGTATCTTTCAGAAAAACATCTGGGCGATAAAGATATGCTCAAACAAATAATGCGAAGCGGAACAAGTATAGGAGCGAACGTCTCAGAAGGACAGTTTGCACAAAGTAAGGCTGATTTTCTGACGAAAATGACAATTGCACTCAAGGAAGCTAACGAGACAAGATATTGGTTGAAACGGCTCTACGCATATGGCTCATTAAATGATAAGGAGTTTAGCTCGATCAACAATGATTGTGTAGATATTATTAGTTTATTAACAACTATAACAAAAACAACAAAAGAGAATTTGAAAAGTGAAAACATGAGGACATAAATGTAGAAAGAAGTTAGATGAGGTATAGAAGAAAGACATCTCTTCATTTCTCATTATCACTTCTCATTTCTCACTTCTCATTTCTCATTTAAAATAAAATGATAACAAGCGATCAACTAAAAGATGTGCTCGAAAGGGCAGATAAACTGAAGCACTACCTGAAGATTGACGAGAAGCAGGTGGAGTTTGAAGAAGAAGACCTCCGCACGCAGGCTCCCGACTTCTGGGAAGACCCGAAGCGGGCGGAAGAACAGATGAAAAAGGTGAAGAGCATCAAGCGATGGCTCGACGGCTATAAGCAGGTACGTACGCTGGCCGACGAACTACAGCTGGCGTTCGACTTCTATAAGGACGAGATGGTAACGGAGGAGGAGGTCGATGCCGATTATCGGAAAGCTATCGATGCCATCGAAGAGCTGGAGCTGATGAACATGCTGCGACAAAAGGAAGACCCCATGGACGCTGTGCTGAAAATCAACAGCGGTGCGGGTGGCACGGAGGCACAAGACTGGGCACAGATGCTCATGCGTATGTATCAGCGCTGGTGCGAGGCTCATGGCTACAAGGTAACCATCAACGACCTACAGGACGGCGACGAGGCCGGTATCAAGAGCGTCACCATGACTATTGAAGGTGGTGAGTACGCCTACGGCTACCTGAAGTCGGAGAACGGCGTACATCGTCTGGTACGCGTCTCTCCCTATAATGCCCAGGGCAAGCGCATGACATCGTTCGCCTCGGTATTCGTCACGCCGCTGGTCGATGACACCATCGAGGTGTTTGTTGACCCCGCCAAGCTCTCGTGGGATACTTTCCGCTCAAGTGGTGCTGGTGGTCAGAATGTCAACAAGGTGGAGTCTGGCGTTCGTCTGCGCTACTGGTACACCGACCCCGATACAGGCGAAGAGGAAGAAATCCTTATTGAGAATACCGAAACGCGCGACCAGCCGAAGAATAAGGAGCGCGCCCTGAAACTGCTGAAGTCGCAGCTCTACGACCGCGCCATGAAGAAGCGTCTGGAGGCACAGGCAAAGATTGAGGCTGGCAAGAAGAAAATTGAATGGGGCAGCCAGATACGCTCGTATGTTTTTGATGACAAGCGCGTGAAGGACCATCGCACGAACTACCAGACCAGTGATGTCGATGGTGTGATGAACGGCAAACTGGACGACTTCATCAAGGCCTACCTGATGGAGTTCCCCGTAACAGAAGAAAACTAAAACGTAAAACTTTAAAATAATAAACTATGAGTCAAAAAGGAAAGGCTCGTCGTGCAGCCCGCGAAGCACGACAGGAAAAAGAAGGCAAGAAAGTGATTAACTGGATTTTCGGCGCTCTTATCGTGCTCGGAATTATCTACGTGGTGTATGCTGTTGCAACAGCTTAACAAACGATGAGCGGATTCGAAATCGAACGCAAATTTCTTGTCTGCGGTGACGACTATAAGCGTCAGGCCTACAGCCATAGCCGCATCAAACAAGGTTATATCTGCAGTGGCCGCGGACGTACCGTCAGGGTGCGCCTCCGCGACGACCGCGGATACCTGACCATTAAAGGACCCAGCCAGAATGGTGGGTTGAGCCGCTATGAGTTTGAGAAAGAGATAACACTCGACGAAGCGGAGCACCTCTTCGAACTGTGCGAGCCTGGCGTCATCGACAAGACCCGCTGGCTGGTAAAGTCTGGCAACCATACCTTCGAAGTCGATGAGTTTCATGGAGACAATGCCGGTCTGGTGATGGCCGAGGTGGAACTCAGCGCCGAGAACGAGCCGTACGAGAAGCCCGACTTCATCGGACTGGAAGTGACGGGTGACCGTCGGTTCTACAATAGTTCTTTGCGAGAGTATCCCTTCAGTGCCTGGTGCGAAACGCTGCCAGCAGCAAGCCAAACACAGCCCCTAAAGTAACGCCCAGCGAATTGGCAGCAAAGTCAAACCACTCGCCACTGCGCGTGTTGGTGGCATATTCCTGTAGCAGTTCGAGAACACCACTCATCAGGATAGGCGCCAGCCAAGCCCACAGGAACAGCTTTACCTTATTATATTGCGTATGACTGCGGAGGTATTCCGTCCACAGCACGCTACACGTGCCACCATACATCACTAAGTGTGTCCATTTGTCAATGAACCGTACGTCGTCAAAGGGTGTCTCGGGAAAGAAAGGCATGAGCGAAAGTACCCAGATAAGTACGATACACACCACCGACAATGGGTATCTCTTGATATACAAAAGGGATTTTTTCATCTATTTTCTTGAATTTTGCCTGCGAAGGTACAAAGAACTGAGGAGATAACAAAATTTCTGTTCAAAAAAGACAAAAGACCTCTATATATTTGCGTTATTTACATTTTTCAGATGAAAATTTGGTAGATTCAAGAAAAAACACTAATTTTGCAGCGCGAAAAAAAGTATTAAGATACGATAATTATAGAGAAAGAGAAAACCGAAACGCTTTAAAGGGAGTAGGAAAATAACATTTTATTGCAATAAAAATGAAAAAGATTTTTTATGTAATTGCTGCCGGTGCCTTAATGATGGTATCTTGCAACAATGGTTTGAGCCCTGAGGGCCAGAAGGCATGGAACGAGTTCAAAGAGCTCTCTGCTAAGTTTGAGAGCGAAGAGGCTGCAGATGCCAGCTTCCAGTCAAGCGAGGAGTTTGCTGAGGGTGTGAAGCAGTGGAGCGAGGCCGCTAAGAAGATGCAGGATTATGTTCTGGAGATTACTCCCGAGCAGGCAGACAGCTTCCAGAAGATTGCAGAGAAGTGCGAGCCCGTTATCAAGAAGGCAACAGCTATGATGCAGCAGGCACAGGAGCTCGGTAAGGATCCTGACGCTCAGGGTGATGAAGAAGAAACAGAAGAATAAACAAGAAATTATTCGAATCCAATATGAAGAAGAGGGTATGTTAAACAGGCATATCCTCTTCTTCATTTCTTAGCATGCTAACTCTATGAATGCAGAATAATGACGAGTTTTCTTCTGAAAAGTTGTCTGTTTCAGTATTATTTTATACTTTTGCAAGCGAATAAGAGTTAAAAAGAGATGGCAAGTAACGAGAGAGCAAACTTCGGAAGCAAACTGGGCATCATCCTTGCCACGGCAGGTAGCGCCGTCGGCTTAGGCAATGTATGGCGTTTCCCCTATATGACGGGACAAAATGGCGGTGCTGCCTTCATTATCATCTATATTGGTTGCGTCATTGTACTTGGCATCCCCTGTATGCTGAACGAGTTTGTCATCGGCCGCAGGGCGCAGGCTAATACGGCACGTGCCTACTCCATATTTGCTGGAGGCACGCCTTGGCGTTTCATCGGTTATTTTGGTGTTTTCACAGGTTTCCTCATCACCAGTTACTATGTTGTGGTATCTGGTTGGTGCCTTCAGTATATCTATGCTTCGGTCGTGGGGCACCTCAGTGGCGATGCCAACTACATCAAGACTTATTTCGAGACCTTCTCCACCAATCCATGGAAGCCGGTGGTGTGCATGCTGCTGTTCATGTTGCTGTGCCATTTCATCATCTCCCGTGGTGTAGAGAAAGGCATTGAGAAGGGCTCCAAGATGATGATGCCAATGCTGTTCATCCTGCTTGTCGTCATTGCAGTGGCTTCCTGTCTGCTTCCTGGCGCAGGAAAAGGCATCACCTTCCTGTTCAGCCCTGACTTCACCAAGGTTGACAGCAATGTGCTTTTGGGTGCATTGGGACAGGCGTTCTATTCGCTTAGCGTGGGTATGGGCTGCCTCTGCACCTATGCCAGCTACTTCAAGCGCGACACACACCTGACCAAGTCGGCCGTTCAGATTGTCAGCATCGATTCGCTGATTGCCATCCTGGCAGGACTCATGATTTTCCCAGCTTTCTTCGCCATTCATCCAAATGCTCCTGAGCTCATGGCTAATCCTGAGCTCTCCAGCCAGTACTGTGGTCCCGGTCTGGTGTTCATCACCTTGCCAAGCGTGTTCCAACAGGCTTTTGCCGGAGTGCCTTTCCTGGGTGAGGTAGTGGCGGTGCTGTTCTATGCGCTACTCTCACTGGCCGCACTTACGTCGCTCATGTCGCTCCATGAGGTTAGCACGGCTTTTTTCCACGAAGAGTTCAACCTCTCGCGTAAGAAGGGCGCTGCCTGGGTTACCGTGCTTTGCGCGGTGTTAGGTGTTTTCTGCGCTTTGTCGTTTGGCGGACAGCGTGACTGGCTGATGATTGGTGGGCGTTCTTTGTTTGACTGGTTCGACTTCCTCACAGGCCAGATCTTCCTGCCTCTTGGCGGTCTGC
Organism: uncultured Prevotella sp.; assembly: GCA_947169685.1. Classification (GTDB taxonomy): domain Bacteria; phylum Bacteroidota; class Bacteroidia; order Bacteroidales; family Bacteroidaceae; genus Prevotella. The sequence goes on from CAMVQS010000010.1 coordinate 23,772, forward strand.
TCACCTGTCTGTTTCTTGGCTGGTATGTTCCCAAGTCACTCATTAAGGACGAGCTGACCAATGGTGGCACCCTGCGTGGACGCATCTTCGGGCTCTACCTGTTCTGCATCCGCTACGTCTGCCCCTTGTGCATCCTTCTCATCTTCCTTCATCAGTTTGGAGTCATCTGACGATGTTTCGCGACTTCTTCTATATCCGTAAGTCCGACCGTAAAGCCCTGCTTTTTGTGCTTTGCATTATGGTGGTGGCATTGGTCGTTATTCTCCTGACGGAAAGTCGCACCGACAGCACTCCGCAGTATGCTGCTGACACGCTGCGACCTCAGCGCATATATGATGGCCAAGAGCCACACTACTACCAGACAGAAGGAGGCCGAACGGTGGAACGCTTCCCCTTCGACCCCAATACTGCCGACAGCACGCAACTGCTCCGTCTTGGCCTGCGCCCCTGGCAGGTCAGGAACATTTATAAGTACAGAAGCAAGGGAGGTGTCTATCGCAAAAAGGAAGACTTTGCCCGTCTCTATGGTCTTACCGTCAAGGAGTACCGTGAGTTGGAACCCTATATCCGTATCTCGTCCGATTACACCACGCCGGCATCTACGTTGGTTGGCGAAGAAGAGCGTTACGAGCGTGACACCCTGAAGTATCCCATTAAGACAGAGGTGCCCCAAAGCGTCAATCTCAACACCACCGACACCATGCTCCTTCGCAAGGTGCCTGGTGTCGGCGAGGCTTTTGCCCGTCGTATCGTCCGCTATGGTCAGCGGTTAGGAGGTTACGTCAGTCCTGAACAGCTACGCGAGATAGAGGACTTTCCTGAGTCGGCCATACCGTACTTCGTGGTACAGCAACCCCACACGCAGAAAATCAATCTGAACAAACTGACGCTTAATCAGTTGCAAAAGCACCCCTATATCAATTTCTATCAGGCAAAAGCCATTACGGAATACCGCCGACTGCGAGGCCCCCTGCAAAGCCTTCAGGACCTGAAACTCCTTAAGGACTTCCCGCCAGAAGCTATTCAGCGTCTTGAGCCCTACGTGGAGTTTTAGTCCAAACACTAAGAGGGCTCAGCGCTTCTCAGCGTCGAGCCCCACGCAAACTTGAACTTGCGTTCGAGTTTGATAGCGTTCGGCAGGACTTAAGGCATGCCTTGTCCTGCCCTCGCTTTCGCAAACTTCAAACAACCAAAAAAAGAATTGTTTGATGTCTTTGTTTATCGGATGAAGAGTAATTCCCTGTACTTCGGCAGTGGCCAGAGGGCATCGTCAACAATCAGCTCCAGCTTGTCAATCTGGTAGCGAATCTCGTCGAGCTTCGGCTCCACCTTATCGTGATAGGCAATGGCCTTCTCGTGCTCATCCTCGATCTTGTTGGCCAGCTTACGGGCATTTACAAGCTCTTCTACTCCTTTCTCAATGGCAGAGGTGCGTTCAGCAATCTCCTCGATAATCTTAATGTTACGCGAAGAGAGTTTCTCGGCCTTGTCAACCGGGAAGATGGCAGCCATGTTCTCCACGTTCTTCAACAGCTGACTCTGGTAGTTCGTAGCTACAGGGATGATGTGGTTCATAGAGAGGTCACCCAGCACGCGGGCCTCGATCTGGATCTTCTTGGTATAGGTCTCCCACTTCACCTCGTTACGAGCCTCGAGTTCCTTCTTGGTCATTACACCCAGGCTCTCGAACATCGCAATGCTCTCCTTGTCGAGGTAACGCTCAAAGATCTTCGGACAAGACTTCTCAACGTCCAGGCCACGCTTCTCTGCCTCGGCAACCCACTCGTCTGAGTAGCCATTGCCGTCGAAGCGGATGGGCTTACAGGTCTTGATATCCTCACGCAGCACGTCAATGATGGCGTGGAACTTGGCCGTATGGCCAGAACCTTCAGAGTATTCTGATTTCTCAGAGTATTCAGAGATTCTTTGATCTACACGCTTCTTGAAGTCAGCCAAAGCCTCAGCAACGGCACTGTTCAGAGCAATCATAGCGCTGGCGCAGTTAGCCTCAGAACCTACGGCACGGAACTCGAAGCGGTTACCCGTGAAGGCGAATGGAGAGGTACGGTTACGGTCGGTATTATCGATAAGCAGTTCTGGTATCTCAGGAATATCCATCTTCAACCCCTGCTTACCAGCCATAGCAAGGAAGTCCTTATCGGCTGTCTCAATGTGGTCGAGCAGTTCGCTAACCTGCTTGCCGAGGAAGCTTGAAACAATAGCAGGAGGTGCCTCGTTTGCACCCAGACGGTGGGCGTTCGTAGCGCTCATGATAGAGGCCTTCAGCAGTCCATTGTGCTTATAGACACCCATCAGCGTCTCAACGATGAAAGTAGCGAAGCGCAGATTCTGCTCAGCATTCTTGCCAGGAGCATGTAGCAGGATGCCGTTGTCAGTACTCAATGACCAGTTGTTGTGCTTACCACTACCGTTAATGCCTGCAAAGGGCTTTTCGTGCAGCAATACACGGAATCCGTGCTTGCGAGCCACCTTCTTCATCAGCGACATCAGCATCATATTGTGGTCAACAGCCAGGTTCGTCTCCTCGAAAATAGGTGCCAACTCAAACTGGTTGGGGGCCACCTCGTTGTGGCGTGTCTTGCAAGGAACACCCAGCTCAAGAGCCTGAATCTCCAGATCACGCATAAAAGCAGCCACACGCTCAGGAATACTTCCGAAGTAGTGATCGTCCATCTGCTGGTTCTTGGCAGAGTCGTGACCCATCAGGGTGCGGCCTGTCAACAGCAGGTCAGGACGGGCAGCATAGAGTCCTTCGTCAACCAGGAAGTACTCCTGCTCCCAACCAAGGTTGCTCTGTACCTTCTTCACACTGGGGTCGAAATAGTGACAAACCTCTGTAGCAGCCACGTTGACGGCATGCAGGGCACGCAGCAATGGAGCTTTATAGTCGAGTGCCTCACCACTATAGCTGATAAATACGGTAGGGATGCACAGCGTGTCATCGATAATGAAGACAGGCGACGTGGGATCCCAGGCAGAGTAACCACGAGCCTCGAAGGTTGAGCGGATACCTCCAGAGGGGAACGATGAAGCGTCAGGCTCCTGCTGAACGAGCAGCTTGCCCGTGAACTCTTCCACCATACCACCCTTGCCGTCATGCTCAATAAACGAGTCGTGCTTCTCGGCTGTACCTTCTGTCAGAGGCTGGAACCAGTGTGTGTAGTGGGTGACATCGTTCTCCACGGCCCACTGCTTCATTCCGGCAGCTACAGCATCGGCGATATCACGATCCAGACGGGCACCATTGTCCATCACGTCAACCATCTTCTCATAGACCTGTTTCGGCAGGTACTTGTACATCTTCTCGCGATTAAAGACCTTCTTACCAAAATACTCGTAAGGTCTCTCACTTGGTGCTTTTACGTCGAGTGGCTTCTTCTTGAAAGCCTCACCGACAACCTGAAATCTTAATGCTTCCATAATTTTACCTTTTTGTGTTTGATATACTTAGTTTGCTTACATTTTGCAATAATCACGGCACAAAGGTACGACATTGTGAAAGCAAACAACAACAAACGCCGACACTATTTACCTTCTTTTTTCTACAAAGTAATAATTTGTAAGCAAACCAAGCCGTTTTGCTTACAAATTGAAATTAAAAGATTGCCAACATTGAGTTTTCTGCTGCAGGCCAGACTATGATGTTTGGTATAACAAACCAACAATACCTTCCAGATACTGTCGGTCGATGTCGTCAAAGGTTGCCAGTTCCTTACTGTCGATATCGAGGACGGCAATAACATCTCCATTCTGAGAGAAGACAGGTACGACAATCTCTGAACGCGAGAGGCTGCTACAGGCGATATGACCGGGGAACTGCTCCACGTCAGGAACGACAATCGTCTGACGCTGCTCCCAAGCCGTGCCGCACACGCCACGTCCGAAACCGATGTGCATACAGGCCACAGGTCCTTGGAAAGGTCCCAGCACCAGTTCGCCGCCTTGTACCCGATAAAAGCCCGTCCAGAAGAACCCCATCGCCTCATGGATGGCTGCACAGACATTGGCCATCACTGCCACGCTGTCAGTCTCGCCTTCTATCAACGCACGAATCTGCTCCGTGAGCAAACGGTACTTCTCTATTTTCTCTAGGAAGAAACGCTGGAACTCACTTTCGAAATTAGGTGTCAGCACTCCCTTTCCCATTGCCTCGCGAATCTCCTGTATCGTCCAAAAACGGCCTCCGTCGAGTTCCTCCTTAGAGGGCTGTATCTCACCGTCGTAGATTGTTCGGTGGACATGTACCAGTTCACGCTCGCGCTGGCTCTCAAACACATACTTGCCGATAAACGAGGGAGTAAAATCCGTCATGCCCAGTTCCTCGCGTACCTCACGACGCAAAGCCTCCTCGGGTGTCTCCCCATAGTCGAGATGACCACCTACGGCCGTGTCCCACTTGCCTGGCTGAATGTCCTTCCACTCAGGACGTTTCTGCAGATACACGTCACCTTGCTTGTTGAACACATGCAGATGCACCACAGGATGTAGCAGCCGTGTTCCGCTATGGCACTCGCCCCGTGTCGCCTTGCCAATGACTGTTCCCTGTTCATCCACTATTGGAAAAATCTCTTGCTGATTATCTTTCATTGTCGTTATCTGTTATTAATTCTTTTCTGTCATGTATTTCCAGTAGCGGCGAGGCATGTCGCTGAGCTGCTTCTTGGGGTTCATGCGCTCCTTGATGCAGATAGCCTTGAAGTAGGTGCGCCACAGGTCCTGGAATATTTTGTCGTTCTCGCTCAGCACCTCCCCCGAGAGTTTGCCGTCAGCAAGGTCAAAAGGCACAGAGGTCTCATCCTCAAAGGTGACATGCATAGCGCTTTGCCCGTCGTAATAGTAGCCGTAGTGTCGCTTGGCATCATAGATGAGCCACGGCTGGTCGTTGAAGCGGTCTGCGAAGTGGTCCGTTATCAGCGGCAGCACATTGTGATCTGGAGACACGACACCCAGATACGTGCCGTCCTTCGCCTTCTGGAACCGTATAAACTGCTTCATCCGCAGTTGTTCGTGCAGCACCCGCCGACAGGTGTTCCTCACCGTCAGCACATCCTCGTCGCTGGCATTCCGCTCAAGCCCTTTTACCTTCAGCAGGAATACCTTGCAGATGAAGTTGAACAGCGGCTGGTTCAGCGCCCGCTCCTCTGAGAGCCAGCTGATGGTAATCATGTGCAGGCCGTCTTTCGAGAGATTCTTCTCCAATCCCTTCCATACGCGCTCCGCCTTCTCGCTGTCTGTCACCACCTGATGCGGCTCGTCGCCGAACAGCGGCAACTGCTCCCCCTCCGCCAACAGCGTCACCTGCTGTTGGTGAAGAAAGAAACTGTCGAACACCGCCGTCAACAGTCCGTCGAGCGTATTATCGAACACATAAACTTGCATTTGCACCTCGCAAAGGTACGAATAAGCGAGAACAATGCAAAACAAAAAACGAAGTTTTTGTTTTCATTGTCGAGCACAAGCGCTCGGCTTTGCCGCTTTGTACCTTTAGGTCAAAGAACCTTCGACCGAAGGTCAAAGATAGAGATTATTGCGCAGTTCTCCAAATATATGTCTTATTTTAAAATAAGACAAAAACGAAAAAAGAATAATATTTTCAGGAAAAATGAAAAATCTGTCCTACTGTCCATACTGTCCAAATAGAAAAAAGAAAATACAGATACAGTAAATACAGATGGTTTTATAAACCCTACGCGTACGTGCACGTACGCGTGATAATTCTTAATATTTTACTGTATTTACTGTATCTGTATGTATTACCTACCGAGTAAAGGGCCTTTACATACCGAGTAACGACTGCTTACATACCGAGTAAAGGCACGTTACATGGCGAGTAAGAAAACGAGTTATGTTACCTTCTACATAGAACGGATCAAACCGTCCCATGCTCTTTGGAGAAACTTGTTTTTCTTTGTATTTCTAAGATGCAGCCTATCTTCGCCGAGTTTCTACTCGGCAAAGATACGATTTTTTTTACTCCTCCTTGAAGTCAAGCGTCAGCTGTTGCTCCTCGGCAGCACGTTTCTGCTGGGCTTTTGAGAGCAACAGGGGGCGGAGGCGTTCTGGACGCAGCTCGTTGATGCCGATGATGGGTTGCGAGAATGAGGAGGTGAGTTCACCGCAGGTGATGAAGTACTTCGCCTTCTTCATTACCACACCTATTTTCTTGAGGTGGTAGGAGGTGATGCGGTTGAAGCGTCGCGAGTTGACGATGAGCAATGCCGACTTGACGCCGATGCCAGGCACGCGGAGGATATGCTCATAAGGGGCACTGTTTATATCGACAGGGAAGAACTCAGGATGACGCAAAGCCCAACCGAGCTTGGGATCAACGTCGAGGTCGAGATGGCTGTGCTTGTCATCTACTATCTCATCGACGGTAAACTGATAGAAACGCATGAGCCAGTCGGCCTGGTAAAGGCGGTTCTCGCGTACCAAGGGCGGCTGTTTTAAGATGGGCAGACGCGGGTCGTAGGTGTTCACGCTGACATAGCCGGAGTAATAGACGCGGCGCATGGTGGGCTGCTGGTACATGGCGTTGGACATTTTCAGGATATCGAGGTCGCTCTCCTTCGTCGCCCCCACAATCATCTGCGTCGATTGCCCAGCAGGCACGAATCGCGGCGCATGCCGGAACTTCTTGCGGTCCTCCTTATTCTCGAGCATGCCCTGTTGAATCTGTTTCATCGGCAGGAAGATGCTTTTATGGTTCTTCTCTGGTGCCAGCAGCTTCAGCGACTCCTCCTTGGGAATCTCGATGTTCACACTCATGCGGTCGGCATAGCGGCCAGCCTCTTGGAGTAGTTCTTGTGAGGCGCCAGGAATGGTTTTCAGGTGGATGTAGCCGTTGAAGCGATGCACGGTGCGCAGGTCGCGAACGATAGCCGTCAACCGTTCCATCGTGTAGTCGGGGTTGCGAACTACACCACTCGACAAGAAGAGTCCTTCAATATAGTTGCGGCGATAAAACTCTATCGTTATCTCCTCGAGTTCTGAGACGGAGAGCGTGGCGCGAGGAATGTCGTTGGTACGGCGGTTGACACAGTAGGCACAGTCGTACATGCAGTAGTTGGTCAGCATGACCTTCAGAAGCGAGATGCAACGTCCGTCGTCAGCAAACGAGTGGCAGATGCCCACACCGCCAACGGTCGAGCCCACCATGCCCTTCTTGCCAGAGCGCACAGTACCGCTCGACGAGCACGACACATCGTACTTCGCCGACTCCGCGAGTATCCGCAACTTCTCCATGGTCTTCTCCGTCAGCATAAGTCTTTCTTTTCCGCAAAAGTACAAAAAAACTCGCAGACGACAGGCATCTGCGAGAAAGATTTTGCATTATTTGAGAAATACAATTCCTACTTTGAAAGAAAGGCATCAACCTTCTGGGCGGTCTGCTTACCACTGGCCATCGCGCGAACCACGAGGCTGGCGCCATTGGCAGAGTCACCGCAGACAAAGACATTAGCGGGGTACTCAGGGTGCTCGGGCTTCAGGAATCCCATAGCCAGCAGAACAAGCTCAGCCTTGATGATTTCGGGCTCACCCTTCTCTACCATGATGGGGCGACCACCCTCTGGGTTGGGCTTCCAGTCAATCTCCTGAACCTTTACGCCCGTCACCTTACCACCCTTACCAAGGAATTCCAGGGTGTTGATGTTCCAACGACGGGTGCAACCTTCCTCGTGCGAAGAGGTGGTCTTGAGGGTGCGAGGCCAGTTGGGCCAGGGGTTCTGCGGGTCTTCATGACCTTCAACAGGCTTAGGCATAATCTCAATCTGAGTAACGCTCTTGCATCCCTGACGATGGGCAGTACCAATACAGTCACTACCTGTATCACCACCACCTATGACAAGCACATCCTTGCCCTTGGCCGTTACACGCTCATCTTTGCTGAACTCCATGCCAGCCAGTACGCGATTCTGCTGAGAGAGCAGTTCGAGGGCGAAGTGGACACCCTTCAATTCGCGGCCTGGGGCCTTGAGATCTCTAGCGGTTGGCGTTCCAGTGGCGATGATGCAGGCATCAAATGAAGAGTGAAGAGTGAAGAGTGAAGAATCTTTTTCGCTTCCATGTGCGGTAGCAAATTCTTCACTCTTCATTCTTAACTCTTCATTATAACGGAATTCTATACCCTCCTGCTCCAGCAGGCTGATACGGCGGTCGATGATGGCCTTATTCAGCTTGAAGTTGGGAATGCCGTAGCGCAGGAGCCCGCCTGCAGCCTCGTTCTTCTCGAATACGGTTACCTGATAGCCCATCAGGTTCAGGTCGTTGGCAGCAGCCAGTCCGGCAGGACCAGCACCAATCACTGCCACCTTCTTTCCATTGCGCTCGATGTCAGTCTTAGACTGGATGAATCCCTCCTGGAAAGCCATCTCTGTGATGGCGCACTCGTCCTCACGATTGGTGGTTGGCTCATGGTTGAAGCGGTTGAGCACACAAGCCTTCTCGCACAAGGCGGGACAGATGCGGCCGGTGAACTCAGGGAAGGGGTTTGTACTATTCAGTAAGCGATAAGCCAACTCCCAGTCGCCTTTATACAGGGCGTCGTTCCACTCGGGCGCTTTGTTGCCCAGCGGACATGCCCAGTGGCAGAAGGGCACGCCACAGTCCATGCAGCGCGATGCCTGCAGTTTACGTTCGCGAGTGCTGAGCGTCTGCTCTACCTCGCCAAAGTCATGGATTCTATCGTGAATCGGACGGTATCCCGCCTCCTGGCGGTGTATCTCTAAAAATGCTTTTGGATTTCCCATGATTAATAATCTCTTTGGATGTTTGCAATCTTTTCTTGAAGTTTCTTATTCTGCTCTTCTTGCAGCACGCGCTTGTACTCGATGGGGACTACCTGAATGAAGTCCTGAACGTAGCGCTGCCAATCGTCGAGCATCCTGCCTGCCAGGGCGGAGCCTGTGTGCAGGTAGTGCTGACGGATGAGTTCGAGCAGCTCCTTGCGCGACACACTGTCCTCGACCAGCGAGAGCTCCACCATATCCATGTTGCAGAAGTAGTCGAAAGTATGGTCGGGGTCGTAGACGTAGGCCACACCACCACTCATACCAGCGGCGAAGTTACGACCTGTCTTGCCCAGCACAACCACGCGTCCGCCAGTCATATACTCGCAGCAGTGGTCGCCGGCACCCTCGATAACAGCGATGGCACCTGAGTTGCGCACGCCGAAGCGCTCGCCCACCTTACCATTGATATAGAGTTCGCCAGAGGTGGCGCCATACAAACCGGTATTACCAGCAATGATATTCTCCTCGGCATGGAAATCCTCACCACTTCGGGCTGGAGGCAGAATAGAGATGCGACCGCCTGAGAGGCCCTTTCCGAAGTAGTCATTACACTCACCCTCGAGTTTCAGGTTGACGCCCTTCACGGCAAAGGCGCCAAAGCTCTGACCGGCTGAGCCTTTGAACTTAATGTTGATGGTATTATCGGGCAGACCAGCCTCGCCATATTTCTTGGCGATGACGCCAGAGAGCATAGTGGTTACGGCACGATCGGTATTCTTGATGGCATAGTCGAGTGTCACCTCCTCTTGGTTCTCGATAGCTTTTTCGGCAGCCTTGATAATCTCCTCGTCCTTCACGCCACTCACCTTGGTAAATGCACCGCGATCCCAGTACAGAGCCTTGTCTGTATCGGGCTTATGAAGCAGACGGGCGAAGTCGATGGTCTTCTGCTTATCGGTAGCATTGGTGGTATCCACCTCAATCAGTTCTGTATGTCCGATAATCTCCTTCAGGCTGTGAACACCAATCTCGCTGAGATACTCGCGCACCTGCTCGGCCAGGAAGGTAAAGAAGTTCACCACGTACTCTGAACGACCCTCGAAATGCTTGCGCAGCTCTGGGTTCTGGGTGGCCACACCCATCGGGCAAGTATTGGTATTACACTTACGCATCATCACACAGCCAAGCACAATCAGGGGTAGCGTGCCAAACGAGAACTCGTCGGCGCCCAGCATCGCCATGATGATGACGTCCTTGGCAGTCTTTAGTTGACCGTCGGTTTGCAGGCGAACCTGATTACGCAGGCCGTTCATCACCAGCGTCTGCTGCGTCTCGGCGAGTCCAATCTCAGGCGAGATGCCAGCGAAACGCATACTGCTGGCAGGGCTGGCACCTGTACCACCCTCGGCACCACTGATGACGATGAGATCGGCCTTGGCCTTAGCCACACCAGCAGCAATGGTGCCTACGCCACTCTCGGCTACCAGTTTTACACTCACGGCAGCTGTGGGGTTGATGTTCTTCAGGTCGAAGATGAGTTGAGCCAGGTCCTCGATACTGTAGATGTCGTGATGAGGTGGAGGCGATATCAGAGAGATGCCAGGGATGGCATTACGTGTCTTGGCGATGATCTCGTTCACCTTGAAGCCGGGCAGCTGTCCGCCCTCACCGGGCTTAGCACCCTGTGCCACCTTAATCTGTATCTCCTCGGCATTCACCAAGTACTCGGCTGTCACACCAAAACGTCCACTGGCAATCTGCTTGGTCTTGCTCGACAGGCTCACGCCGTCCACCTCTGAATGGTAGCGGGCGTTGTCCTCACCACCTTCACCTGTGTTTGAACGTGCACCCAGTTTGTTCATGGCGAGTGCCAAAGCCTCGTGAGCCTCAATACTCAGCGCGCCAAAGCTCATGGCACCCGTTACAAAGTGCTTCACGATGCTCTCAACAGGCTCCACCTCGTCGATAGGCGTTGGCTTGGCCGCCTTCTTGAATTTAAAGAAATCGCGGATGAATATTGGTGATTTCTTCTCATCGACAATGGCCGACCACTGTTTAAACTTTTCGTAGTTACCCTGGCGGGTGGCCAGTTGCAGCTGGGCGATGGTCTCAGGGTTCCAAGCATGCTTGATACCATCCTTGCGCCAAGCAAACTGGCCTTGATTCTGTAGCATGGTCTGCTCCTTAGCCTGCTCGTGCAGGCGAATGGCATCGCGAGCAATCTCCTTCAAACCCACACCACCAATGGTGCTCACCTCTGTGCCGAAATACCTTTTCAACAGGTCTTCGCTCAGTCCGATGCTCTCGAAAATCTTGGCTCCACGATAGCTGCGGATAGTCGAGATACCCATCTTCGACATGATCTTCTTCAAGCCCTTATCCACAGCCTTGATGTAGTTCTTCTCGGCTGTAGCATACTCCTCCTGTATCTTGTGGCGCTTTACCAAGTCATCGAGAATAGCAAAAGTCATGTATGGGCACAATGCACTCGCACCATAGCCTAGCAACAGGGCAGCGTGCATCACCTCGCGAATCTCACCACTCTCAACAATTAGCGCTGTCTGTACACGCTTGCCCACACTAATCAGATAGTGGTGAACGGCTGAGACAGCCAACAGCGATGGAATTGCAGCATGTGTCTCGTCAATGTCGCGGTCAGAGAGGATGATGTAGTTTACACCCTCGTCAACACTTGTCTCAGCCTCATGACAGAGGTCGTCCAAAGCCTGACGCAAGCCTTCCTCGCCCTTACTCATTTCGAAGAGGATGGGCAGCTTCTTCGTGTTGAAGCCCTTATAGCGGATGTTACATAATATATCAAGTTGTGTGTTGGTCAAAACAGGCTGTGGCAGGCGCACCATCTTGCAGTTCGATGCATCGGGCGTCAGGATGTTGGTTCCCACGGCACCGATGTATTCCGTCAGACTCATCACCAGTTCCTCGCGAATCGGGTCAATGGCAGGGTTTGTCACTTGTGCAAACTGCTGACGGAAATAGTTAAACAGCACCTGTGGACGGTCTGAGATGACTGCCAGTGGTGTGTCGTTACCCATCGCAGCTACAGGCTCCTGTCCTGCTGTAGCCATAGGGATGATGGTTTTGTCGATATCCTCCTGGCCGAAGCCGAAGGTGACGAGCTTCTGCTCGAAGTTGCTTACTGAGTTGTCCACGTGGCGACCGCTCTTCAGTTTCTCCAACTGCACGCGGTTCTCGTTCAGCCACTCGCGATAAGGATGCGCCTTAGCCAGCTGCTCCTTAATCTCGCCGTCGTAGTATATCTTACCTTCCTGCGTGTCAATCAGCAGAATTTTTCCTGGCTGTAGGCGGCCTTTCGAAACTACGTCGCCTGGCTCAAAGTCCATTACGCCAACCTCACTGGCCACTACCATCATACCCTGTTTCGTAATCGTATAGCGGCTGGGGCGCAATCCGTTTCTGTCGAGCATTCCGCCTGCATAGCGACCATCGCTAAACAGCAGTGCTGCAGGGCCGTCCCAAGGCTCCATCAGGATAGAGTGATACTCGTAGAAGGCCTTCAGGTCCTCGCTGATGGGGTTCTTGTCGTTGAAGCTCTCAGGCACCAAGATGGCCATCGCCTGTGGCAGGCTCAAGCCGCTCAGCATTAGGAACTCGAAGACGTTGTCCAGCGATGCAGAGTCGCTCATTCCCTCCTGCACGATGGGGCGCAGGTCCTTGATGTTGCCTAATGCCTCGCTGTTTAGCACACTCTCTCGAGCCTTCATCCAACCGCGATTACCGCGAATGGTATTGATTTCGCCGTTGTGTGCCAGCAAGCGGAAAGGCTGGGCCAACTTCCATTTGGGAAATGTGTTTGTGCTGAAACGGGAGTGCACCAGCGCAAGTCCGCTTGTGAAGTAATCGTTCGACAGGTCGGGGAAATAGCGTCGCAGCTGTCCGCTGGTCAGCATACCCTTATAGATGATATTCTTGTTAGACAGCGAGCAAATGTAGAAGTCTTCGTTGTCGATGCGATTTTCAATCCTTTTGCGTACCTTATATAATATACGCTCGAACACAAGTACCTGCTCGTCGGATATTCCAGTCACAAACACCTGCTTTATCTCTGGCTCCACTTCGCGTGCCGCAACACCCAGCACTTCTGGGTTTGTAGGCACAGTGCGCAGATGCATCAACTGTAGCCCCTCGCGCTCTATCTCCTCGATCATCACGGACAGAATCTCTTGCTGAGCTTTCTCGTTTTTTGGCAGGAATACCAGTCCTGTACCATACTTGCCTTTCTCGGGCACAGGGATACCCTGCAACAGGATAAACTCATGCGGAATCTGTACCATAATACCGGCTCCGTCGCCAGTCTTATCGCGAGTTTCAGCACCGCGATGCTCCATGTTTTCCAGCACCTTTAGTGCGTTGTCAACCAGATCGTGACTCTTTCCGCCGTGGATGTTCACTACCATTCCCACGCCGCAAGCGTCATGCTCATACTGGCTTTGATAGAGTCCCTTTTGGCTTGTTTGAGTTTGCTTACCTTTTGTCATATTATCCTTACTTTAACTTTCCATTTGTTCAATTCGACTGCAAAGATATGACGTTTTGACAAAAAACAGTATCTTACGATTGACATTTTAATCTTTATTCGTACAGAAACTTACGATTTGTTAGACTTTTATGCCGCTTTGCTTACAATTTGCAATTTTCAAGCCAAGAATTATGGCAATTATTTATTTCGCTTTGTTTTCTACCTTAAAATAAGACTAAAATACTTTTATAAATGACTATTCCTTCGTAACTTTGCAGTCCATAAAATAGATTCGTTTTATGGAAACAAAGTTCATTTTCGTTACAGGCGGTGTGGTTTCTTCACTTGGTAAAGGAATCATATCCGCCAGCATTGGCAAGTTACTGCAGGCACGCGGTTACAAAGTCACTATTCAGAAATTCGACCCGTATATCAACATTGACCCTGGCACGCTGAACCCCTACGAGCATGGGGAGTGCTACGTAACCGTCGATGGCATGGAGACCGACCTGGACTTAGGTCATTATGAGCGATTCACGGGCATTCATACCACACGTAACAACAGCATTACCACAGGCCGTATCTACAAAACGGTGATAGATCGCGAACGCAAGGGCGATTACCTGGGAAAGACAATCCAGGTGGTACCGCATATCACAGACGAGATAAAGCGGAGAATGCTGCGGGAGGGCCTGAACGAGGGCTTGGATTTCGTGATAACCGAAGTCGGTGGCACTATCGGCGACATCGAGAGCGCACCGTTTATGGAAGCTATCCGTCAGCTACGTTGGCAACTGGGCAGAAACGCAGTGTGCGTGCACCTGACCTACGTACCGTATCTGAAGGCTGCCGACGAACTGAAGACCAAACCCACACAACACAGCGTGAAGGAGTTGCAGGGGATGGGCATCCAGCCAGACATCCTCGTACTACGAACGGAGCGACACTTAGATGACCACATTCGCATGAAGGTGGCCTCGTTCTGTAACGTGGATCTGGAATGCGTGGTACAGAGCGAGGACATGCCCAGCATCTACGAAGTACCGGTAAGCATGCAGCGCCAAGGACTCGATGCCGCCATCATGCGCAAGATAGGTATTCCCGTGGGCGAGACACCAGCCATGAAGTCATGGCATGACTTCCTTGACAAACAACGCGATGCTAAGCGCGAAATCCATATAGGACTCGTAGGAAAATACGACCTGCAGGATGCCTACAAAAGCATCCGCGAGAGCCTGAATCTGGCGGGCGTATATAATAATGTGAAGACAAAACTGCACTTTATCAACAGCGAGGAGATTACCAAACAAAACATAGCCGAGAAACTCGAGGGTATGGCGGGCATTATGGTGTGTCCGGGCTTTGGCACACGAGGCATAGAAGGAAAAATCATTGCTGCCGAATATACTCGTACACACGACATCCCAACGTTCGGTATCTGCCTAGGCATGCAGATGATGGTCATTGAGTTTGCACGTAATGTATTAGGATACAAGGACGCCAACAGTCGCGAGATGGACGAGCAGACCCCCCATAACGTCATCGACATCATGGAAGAGCAGAAGAGCATCACGCAGAAAGGCGGCACCATGCGACTGGGAGCCTACGAGTGCGAGCTTGTGCAGGGCAGTCGCGCCTACGAAGCGTATGGCGAAGAAACACTAATCAAAGAGCGCCATCGCCATCGCTACGAATTTAATAACGCGTATAAAGATGAGTACGAGTCCAAGGGCATGAAATGCGTGGGCATCAACCCTGATGCAGACCTCGTGGAGATTGTGGAGATACCAGAAAAGCGCTGGTATATTGGTACGCAGTTCCACCCCGAATACAGTTCAACAGTCCTGCATCCGCATCCACTGTTTATGGACTTTATCAAGACGTGTATGTAAATTCCCCCTTTAATGATTATTTTAACCACTGACGGATGCGGTCGAGTGCCTCATCCGTTTTTTCGTGACTACCGAAGGCCGTAAAGCGGACATAGCCTTCACCGGCAGGACCGAAGCCCACGCCTGGGGTGCAAACCACATGAGCACCGTAGAGCATCTCTTCGAAGAACTTCCACGAGCTGCTGGTTTCTGGTGTCTTTGCCCAGATGTAGGGCGCATTCTCACCACCGTAGCACTCAAAACCTAATTGGCGCAACGTCTGCAGCATGCGACTGGCATTTTGCATATAGTAGTCAATGGTGGCACGTATCTGCTGCTTCCCTTCGGGAGTGTAAATCGCTTCAGCAGCACGCTGTGAGATATAGCTGGTGCCGTTGAACTTCGTGCATTGACGTCGATACCAAAGCGGATTCAGCGGTATGCGCTCGCCTGTCAGTGTGGCAGCAGTAACATCCTTTGGCACAATGGTGTAACCACAACGTACACCAGTAAAACCTGCCGTTTTCGAGTAACTGTGGAACTCGATGGCACACTTGCGGGCACCACGAATCTCGTAGATGCTATGAGGAATCTCATCATCCTTGATATAAGCCTGATAAGCTGCGTCGTAGAAAATCAACGTATCGTTATGCAGGGCATAGTTCACCCACTTGCGTAGCTCTTCTTTCGAGATTACAGTGCCAGTAGGATTGTTGGGGTAGCACAAATAGATGATATCGACACGACGGTCGGGTATCTGTGGTACAAAGCCGTTTTCCGCATTACAGGGCATATACATGACATTCGACCAGCGACCATCATCGCCCTTCCATCCAGCACGACCAATCATCACATTAGAATCTATATAAACAGGATAGATGGGATCGGTCACGCCAATGGAATTGTCCCAACGCACCAGTTCCTGAATATTACCAGTATCGCTCTTCGCACCATCATTGATAAAGACTTCGTCCTTGTCCAGATGAATACCACGCGGCAAGAAGTCATTTTTCAGAATAGCCTCACGCAGGAAATCGTAGCCCTGCTCAGGTCCGTATCCACGAAAGCCTTGACTGGTGGCCATCTCGTCGGCAGCCTTATGAATAGCCTCGATGACGGCAGGTGCCAAAGGTTGTGTCACGTCACCAATACCCAATGAGATGACGTTAACTTTGGGATGCATAGCCTTAAAGGCGTTTACCTTTTTGGCGATGTCGGCGAACAGATAGTTGTTCGGCAGTTTTAGGAAGTGATCGTTTACTAATGCCATATTTCTAAGCCCCCTAAGTTAGGGGGATGGGGGTCTGAACAAGCGTTTATCAGACCTTTAATTATTACTATTCGTGGAGTCTGCGCCTGTTCAGACCCCTGTTGCCCCCTAACTTAGGGGGCCGTAATTTCACCATCGAAGACAAAAGCGGCAGGACCTGTCATATAGACATGATTGTCGGATTCGCGCCACTCGATGTCGAGCGTTCCACCATCCATCACAATTTGGCTATGTCTTTCAGCACGTCCTGTCAAGCTGGCTGCTACAGCCGTTGCACAAGCACCCGTTCCGCAGGCTTGCGTGATGCCACTCCCCCGCTCCCAGACTCTTGTTCTAATCATTCCATTACCTTCTATGCGTGCGAATTCAATGTTACAGCGCTGTGGAAAGGCAGGATGGTACTCCAATGCTCGGCCTGTCCCACCCACCTGGTCGATGTCGTCTGTAAAGATAACGTAGTGTGGATTACCCATTGACACAAAGGTTCCCTGCTCCAAACCACCGTCAGGCAAGAACTGCATCGTGTTCTCGAGTTGCGGCTCTCCCATATCGACAGTGACACGCTCCACCACGCCATCACTCACGTGGAGCTCCAGCACCTTGATGCCGGAGCGCGTGAGCAGTCTGATTTGTGTTTGTGTTGTGAGGGCTCTTTCGTAGAGGTATTTACCTATGCACCGCGACGCATTGCCACACATCATGGCCTCAGAACCGTCTGCGTTGAAGATGCGCATAGAGAAATCTGCCTCGGGAATCGGAGATGCACCTATCAGCACCAGCCCATCGCTGCCGATACCCTTGTGGCGGTCGCTCCACGCGATAGCTGCTTCTTCTGGATTGGGTACACTATATAATAAGGTGTTGACGTAAATGTAGTCATTGCCCGCTCCGTGCATCTTGGTAAAACCTACTTTCTTTTTCACGCTGCAAAAGTACTGCGATTTGTAAGAAAATACAAGAAACATTTAGCTAAATCATCTTCGATTTAAGCAAAAGTAACAAATTGTAAGTTGAACAGTGTATCTTTCTTTCAAATTGTAAGCAGACAAGATGCATTCAATACAAAAAGATAAGACAGATGGACGCTTACAAACAAAAAGTCACGTTTTTGGCTTGTTTTACTTTCAAATTGTCGTAACTTTGCACCCAATGAATGACAAAATGTCATTAATGAATGTTTAATTTATAGGTATTTAAGGTATGAAAAAGATTGAAGCAATTATCCGCAAGACCAAGTTTGAGGAGGTGAAGGCTGCATTGCTTTCGTCAGACATCGACTGGTTTGAGTACCACGACGTACATGGCATCGGACAGAGCCGTCAGGAGCGTATTTACCGTGGTGTACAGTATTCAACCGACGTGATAGAGCGTGTAGCCATCACCATCGTGTGTCGCGATATGTTCCTCGACCCTACGGTGAAGGTCATCTTAAAGGTTGCCCATACTGGCGAAGTAGGCGACGGACGTATCTTCGTAAGTGACATGATAGACACCTACTCTATACGCACGGGTGAGAATGGCGACACAGTTTTGAGAGACAAGAAATAAAGGATAACAACACAAACACAAAATAATTATGAACGAAATTGGATTATCACTCGATACCGTATGGATGCTATTGGCAGCCATGTTGGTTTTCTGGATGCAGCCGGGCTTTGCGCTGTGTGAAGCAGGTTTTACGCGTAGCAAGAACACGGCCAACATCCTGATGAAGAACTTTGTCGATTTCATGTTCGGCTCGTTGCTGTTCTTCTTCCTCGGCTTCGGATTTATGTTCGGAAGCGACACATTAGGAGGCTTTATCGGTTTACCCAACTGGGGCGATCTGTCTTTCTACAAGAGCGACCTGCCCGTAGAGGGTTTCCTGATTTTCGAGACTGTCTTCTGTGCCACCTCTGCCACCATCGTCAGTGGTGCTATGGCCGAACGCACAAAGTTCTCAATGTATCTTATTTATAGTGCAGTCATCTCACTGTTCATCTACCCCATCGAAGGACACTGGACATGGGGCGGTGGCTGGCTCTGCAACGATGCAGCCGACAGCTTTATGATGAGCACCTTTGGTGACGTATTCCACGATTTCGCGGGTTCTGCCATCGTGCATAGCGTAGGTGGTGTGCTGGCTCTGATTGGTGCTTTGGCACTCGGTCCCCGTATCGGTAAGTATGGTAAAGACAAGAAGAGCAACGCTATCCCTGGTCATAACCTCATGATAGCTTCTTTGGGTGTCTTCATCCTCTGGCTGGGATGGTTCGGCTTCAACCCTGGTTCACAATTGGCAGCCTCTGGTGAAGTAAACCGCATTGCCATTTCACATGTGTTCCTGACCACGAACCTCGCAGCAGCTGCCGGTGGTGTTGCCACGATGTTCCTTACCTGGTTCAAGTATGGCAAGCCCTCACTCTCACTGACATTGAACGGTGTGCTGGCAGGTCTTGTAGGTATCACCGCCGGTTGTGATCTCGTATCGCCTGTAGGAGCTGTCATTATTGGTCTTGTCTGTGGTATCGTGCTCGTTTATGCTATTGAGTTCATTGACCACAAACTGCACATTGACGACCCCGTTGGTGCATCCAGCGTACATGGTGTCTGCGGTATCCTCGGCACCTTGATGACAGGTATGCTCTCTACTTCCAATGGTGCGCTCTATGGTCACGGTTGGGGATTCTTCGGTGCTGAGTGCTTCGGTATTCTCATCATTGACCTCTGGGCTGCCGTCTGTGGTTTCGCCCTGTTCTACGGCATCAAGAAGCTGCATGGCCTGCGTGTTGACAAGCGCATCGAAGAGGAAGGTCTCGACGTTTACGAGCATGGAGAAATGTGCTATAACTAACAATAAAGTTCAGAGTTCAGAGTTTAGAGTTTAGAGACAGTTTTTGAGTTTTATGAGTTTAAAGATTTGAGAATTATGAAGAAGATTGTCTTAATGGCGATGTTGTTCGCTACAGGAATGAGTGCAATGGCACAGGACGAGATTGAGACAACAATTGGTGCAGACTTTGTAAACCAGTACATCTGGCGTGGCCAGGAATGTGGAGACGTGTCCATACAGCCCACCCTCGGCATCAGCTATGCAGGTCTGTCACTCTCTGCATGGGGTAGCGTAGGACTGTCAAACACTGCTGACGCAAAAGAGTTTGACCTTACACTTGCCTATACCACAGGAGGCTTTAACATCGGTGTGACCGACTACTGGTTCAACAGCCCTGAGGAACGTTATTTCCTCTACGACGCCCATCAGACCAGCCACATCTTCGAAGCCAACATTGGCTACGACTTTGGTGTAGCTTCCCTACAGTGGTTTACCAACTTTGCCGGTAACGACGGATTGAACAAGGACGGCAAGCGAGCCTATAGCAGTTATGTTGAAGCTAATGTCCCATTTAAACTTGCTACTATAGATTGGACTGCTACAGCCGGTGCCGTCCCCTTTGCCACTGATTTTTATGGTACATCAGGCTTTGCAGTGACCAACCTGTCGCTGAAAGCCACAAAGGATGTCAAAGTGACGGATTCGTTCTCCATCCCCGTCTTCGGACAGGTTGTGGGCAATCCTTGTTCACAGAAAGCCTACCTGGTCTTCGGGTTTACGCTGCAGCCATAAGACCTTACCTCCCCTCTCCCTGCTACGAGTTGGCGGGGGAGGAGGTTTTCTCGCAAACATTCAAATAACAAAAAAACAGAAAGATATGTGTGGAATCGTAGGAATCTTTAATGTAGAAAAACAGTCGCAGACGCTCCGTGACAAAGCACTGAGAATGAGTCAGAAGATCCGTCATCGCGGACCAGACTGGAGTGGCATTTATTGTGGTGGCTCTGCCATCCTTGCCCATGAACGACTAAGTATCGTGGATCCAGAGAGCGGCGGCCAGCCGTTGTTCTCGCCTGACCGCAAACAGGTGTTGGCGGTAAATGGTGAGATCTATAACCATCAGGAAATCCGAAGAAAGTACGCAGGACAATATGAGTTCCAGACTGGCTCAGACTGTGAGGTTATTCTGGCACTCTATCGCGACAAGGGGATAGACTTCCTCGAGGACCTGAGCGGCATCTTCGCTTTTGCCCTCTACGACGAGGAGCGCGACGAGTTTATGATTGCCCGCGACCCCATCGGTGTCATACCTCTCTACATTGGTTACGACAGCGACGGAAAAGTTTATGTGGCATCAGAACTAAAAGCCCTCGAGGGTCAATGTGAACGCTACGAGCCGTTTCTGCCAGGCTACTATTATTGGAGCCGTGAGCCAGGCATGAAGCGTTACTACAAGCGCGACTGGTTTGACTATGATGCCGTGAAGGACAACCCTGCCAGCGTTGAGGCTATCCATGATGCCCTAACGGCTGCCGTAAAGCGCCAGTTGATGAGTGACGTGCCTTACGGCGTGTTGTTGTCTGGTGGCTTGGATTCTTCCGTCATCTCTGCCATTGCCGAGAAGTTCAGTGAGCACCGTATTGAAGACAACTCACAGACACGTGCCTACTGGCCTCGCCTGCATTCATTTGCCGTAGGACTGAAGGGCGCGCCCGACCTGGCCAAGGCAAAGATGGTAGCCGACCATATCGGCACCGTCCATCACGAAATCAACTATACCATCCAGGAGGGTCTCGATGCCATTCGCGACGTCATCTACTATATTGAGACCTACGATGTCACAACCGTTCGTGCCTCTACGCCGATGTATCTGCTGGCACGTGTCATCAAGTCAATGGGTATCAAGATGGTACTCAGCGGCGAAGGTGCCGACGAGATATTCGGCGGTTACCTCTACTTCCACAAGGCGCCCTCAGCCAAGGACTTCCATGAGGAGACGGTACGCAAGTTAGGAAAGCTCTACCTCTACGACTGCCTGCGAGCCAACAAGAGCCTGAGCGCTTGGGGTGTGGAAGGACGTGTACCTTTCCTCGACAAGGAGTTCCTCGATGTTGCCATGCGCACCAATCCGAAGGCAAAGATGTGTCCAGGTCAGACAATGGAGAAGAAGATTGTCCGCGAGGCCTTTGCCGATATGCTGCCAGCCGAAGTTGCCTGGCGCCAGAAGGAACAGTTCAGCGACGGTGTAGGTTACTCCTGGATCGATACCCTGAAACAGATTACCTCAGAGGCCGTCAGCGACGAGCAGATGGCCCACGCTGCCGAGCGGTTCCCCATCAATCCGCCAAAGAACAAAGAAGAATATTATTATCGCAGCATCTTCGCTGAGCACTTCCCCAGCGACTCTGCTGCCAAGAGTGTCCCGTCAGAAGCCTCTATAGCCTGCTCTACGGCTATCGCCCTCGAATGGGATGCAGCCTTCAAGGGTCTTAACGATCCCTCCGGCCGTGCCGTCAAAGGCGTCCATGAACAGGCATATTTATAGTTCTATTGCTACAAAAGTACGATTTTCTTGCACGAAACAACAAAAAATTCGTACCTTTGCAGCATAAAACTGTAAATAAGCATGGGCAAACCAATAAGAATACTGCTTTTTTTAATGGTAACAGTCGTTGGAGGCTGGATGACAACGTGTCAGGCCAGCACCGTAAAACGACTGGATATCTTTGTGTGGCTGGAACAGAACGGAGCAGCGGTCATTCAGGAGCGCTGGCTCATTGACCTTGACGACAGCGACGCCAAGACGGAATGGTATCTCAGCCATAAGCAGCTGGGAAAGATGCAAATTACCGACCTGCAGATGGAAGGTTACATCCCTGACATGGAGGGGTTGCAGCCTTTCGAAACACTCGAGAAATGGAACGTGGACGCCAGCCGCAAGGAGAAGGCGGGCAAGTGCGGACTCAACAACAACGGCACAGAAATCTGCTGGGGCTTTGGTGACTATGGCCTCCACGAATATGTGCTAACCTACAGGCTGACCCATCTGATACAAAGCTACGACACAAACGACGGCTTCAACCACTGTTTCGTTGACGTGAACTGCAAAGTGGAGCAGGCACAGGTCACTATCATTCCCGACGAAGACATCAGCCTGTCGGAAGCCAACACACGCCGCTGGGCTTTCGGCTATGAGGGAACCATCGTGTTCAACGAGGACAGTTGCATTGTGGCTACCCCTTCCGAGGCTATTGGCAACGGCAAGCGCATCATCATCATGCTGGAGTTCGATAAGGGCGTGTTCGAGCCTGACACACAGGCAGACATGACTTGGGCAGAACGGAAACAGAAGGCACTTGACGGCGCTGACTACGATGACGAGGAAGACGACTGGGGATTTTGGGACTGGGTGTTGCTCATTGTGGTGATTCTGTTGGGATTAGGATTGTACGCCATGTCAAGTTTCTTCGCAGATATCTTTTTGTTGCTACTGATATGGGTGCTGCAGGGTACCTGGTGGGTGGTGTCGCTGGCACCGTTGCGTAAGTGGTTACGCCGTCGTAGGTTAGGCATCGTAAGCGGCTATTACTATCGTAACGTCAAGCCAGAGTGGTCACTCATTAAGAATAGAGCACTGGTGAGTGAACTGAACTACGTGAAGGATATGCCCAAGGAACCCGTCATCGGTGCTGCGCTCTTGAAACTCATGGCACGAGGTGACATCGCTGTCACGATGGAAGGGGGAGGGACGAAGGATGCCACCAACCTCTTGAAGATTGTGCATCCCACACAGCCATCGCAGGAGATGTCTTCTTCGATACAGTCGGATGAAGACCTGTGCACGTTTGTGCTGTATATGCTTACGGAAGCCGCAGGAGAAGACAGGGTGCTGCAACCTAAGGAGTTCTCCACTTGGGCCAAGAAACATCGCACCACGCCGCGAAAACTGTTGAACGCGCTCGACAAAGATGTAGATAAGACCTATATCGAGCAAAACGCTGCCAGCCTCTTCGGACTGAAGGCCTTCCTGAAAGACTTTACGCTGCAGAACGAGCGTCACATGATGGAGGTGAAGCTATGGGACCAGTACATGGTCTATGCGCAGTTCTTCGGACTGACCAAACAGGTAATGAGAGACATGAAGAAGGTGTGTCCTGAGTACTTGCAGATGTCGAGTTTGGCACAGAATGTCAACGTATCGCAGGTGGATTTCACTTACATGTGGACAGACACAATCTACGATGCGGTTGCCAGCTCGGCACCTGTCTCTTCATCGCGTAGTAGCTCGTCTCACAGTTCGTCAGGTTTCTCCAGCTTCTCGTCACACTCCGGAGGAGGAGGCTATAGCGGCGGCGGCGGCGGTGGCGGTCGATAATACTAATACTATATTTAACTTGAAAAAAGGAATGAAGATTATGCAACTAATCAAAAACCAAGAATTCGGAGGGGAGCGCCCGTTATTTGCTACGCATGACCTCAGGCTGGAGAACATCACCATCACTGACGGTGAGAGTGGCATCAAGCAATGCCAGAACATGGAAGCCTACAACTGCCGCTTCTATGGCAAGTACCCCTGGTGGCATGTGGATGGTGCATATATTGAGAACTGTTACTTTGCCGAGGGGTCGCGTTCAGCCATCTGGTACACCAACAATATGGTGATGAAGAACTCACGCATCGACGGACCTAAGTTCTTCCGTGAAATGGACGGTTTGGAACTGGAAAACGTCGAAATTACCGACGCAGACGAAACATTCTGGCGTTGTAAGAACGTCAAGATCAAGAACGTGGTGTTGCACGGAGGAACCTATCCATTTATGTTCTCTGAGAACATTTTTGTCGATGGGCTGGAAAGTGATGCCAAGTATGTGTTCCAATATTGCAAAAACGTGGAAGTGCACAACGCGAAGATACTGACGAAGGACTCCTTCTGGGAGTGCGAGAACGTGACCATCTACGACTCGGAGCTGGACGGTGAGTATCTGGCTTGGCACTCGAAGAACGTGCGACTGGTCAACTGCCACCTGGCAGGCGAACAACTGCTGTGCTATACGCAGAACCTCGTGCTGGAAAACTGCACCATCGACAAGGCCTGCGACCGTATGTTCGAGTACTCCACCGTGGAGGCCGACATCTGCGGACACATTGAGAACATCAAAAATCCTACCAGCGGCCACATCATAGCCGACTCCATCGGTAGCGTCACCATCGACGAGAATGTACGCCAGCCGAATAACTGCGTGATAGAGATTAGGAGTTAGGAATTGGATATACGATGAAGAAGTATAATTTTGATGAAATAATAGATCGACGCGGCACTAACTGCGTGAAGTGGGACGAGAACAGAACCCTCGACCCTCCACCTTCCACCCTCAACCCTCCACTAATCCCCTTGTGGGTGGCCGACATGGACTTCCGCGTGGCACCTGCCATTCAGCAAGCTATTGAGCGAAGGGCTGCACAGGGCGTGTTTGGTTATACCCATGTACCAGAGGCCTACTATGAAGCTATTATCTCGTGGTTCAAACGACGCCACCATTGGACTATCGAGCGTTCGGACATTCTTTATACCACAGGTGTGGTACCTGCCATCAGCTGTTGTTTGAAAGCCATAACCTTGCCAGGCGAGAAGGTGGTCATGCTCACGCCTGTCTATAACTGTTTCTACTCCTGCGTCCGCAACAGTGGCTGCGAGGTGGTGGAGGCGCCCTTGCAGATAGAGGCCAACCGTTACGTCATCAACTTCGAGGACTTCGAGGTCAAGTGCGCTGATGAAAAAGTGACGGCCTTCCTGCTCTGTAATCCCCACAACCCTGGTGGACGCGTGTGGACCAAGGAGGAACTCGAACAGCTGAACTCTATCTGCCACTATTACGGGGTGCGCATCATCAGCGATGAGATTCACTGCGAACTTACCATGCCGGGATACCAGTACGTGCCTTTCGGTACTATCGGTGACGACTGTGTGGTGTGCAACTCGTCAAGCAAGTCGTTTAACACTGCAGGCCTGCAGACAGCCAACATCATCTGTCACGAACCTGTGCTGCGCAGACGTATTGACCGTGCCATCAACATCAACGAGGTATGTGACCTTAATCCTTTCGGACCAGAGGCACTCATCGCAGCCTACAACGAGAGCGAGGACTGGCTCGACGAACTGTGTCTATACATCAAAGGCAACTACGACGCGCTGTGTGCGTTCTTTGCCGAGCGGTTGCCACAACTGAAGGTAATGACGCTGGAAGGAACCTATCTGGCCTGGGTGGATATCCGTGCGCTGGGTATGACCAGCGACCGTCTGGCAGATAGACTTTACCAAGAGGGTGGTGTATGGGTGTCGAGTGGCACCATGTATAGCCCGACAGCTGGTGAAGGGTTTGTCCGCATCAACGTAGCCTGTCCGCGATCACAACTCATGGAGGGTTTGGGACGAATTGAGAAAACAATCAACAAGATATAATTATGGAAGAAAAAGAGAAGTTTGAACTTCCTGAGAGTGCGTTCAGGGAGTTGAAAGACGGAGAGGAGTACCAACCGGTGATGCCTGCCGACAAGGTGTTTCCTGAAGTCAATGTATGGACGGTGACGTGGGGTGTCATCATGGCCATCGTGTTCTCGGCAGCCGCCGCCTATCTGGGACTGAAGGTTGGTCAGGTGTTCGAGGCTGCCATCCCCATTGCCATCATTGCCGTAGGCGTCAGCGCCGCAGCCAAGCGCAAGAAGGCACTTGGCGAGAACGTCATCATCCAAAGCATCGGAGCCTGCTCGGGTGCTGTGGTGGCAGGAGCCATCTTCACCTTGCCTGCCATCTACATGTTGCAGGCAGAGTATCATTTCGACGATGTGTCGTTCTTCAAGATGTTCCTCGCATCGCTGCTGGGCGGCATCCTGGGAATCTTGTTCCTCATTCCGTTCCGCAAGTATTTCGTGAAGGACATGCACGGCAAGTACCCCTTCCCCGAGGCAACGGCTACCACACAGGTGCTCATGTCGGGCGAGAAGGGCGGCTCGCAGGCCAAGCCCCTGCTTATAGCAGGCTTGGTGGGCGGACTCTACGACTTTGCCGTCTCCACCTTCGGTCTGTGGAACGAGGCGTTCACCTCGCGCATGGTGGCTGGTGGTGAGTGGCTGGCACAGAAGGCCAAGCTGATGTTCTCCATGAACACAGGTGCGGCAGTTCTCGGCCTGGGTTACATCATCGGTCTGCGCTATACGCTCATTATCTGCATCGGCTCACTGGCCGTATGGTGGCTCCTGGTGCCAGGCATGGCCCTGCTGTTTGGTGATACGGTACTCAACACGTGGGACCCCTCCATCACGACAGCCGTTGGCGATATGTCACCAGAGCAGATCTTCAAGGCCTACGGCAAGAGCATCGGCATTGGTGCCATCGCCATGTCGGGCATCATCGGCATCATCAAGTCGTGGGGCATCATCAAGGGAAGCATCTCCCGCATCACCCAGAGTACTCAGAACACTCAGAGTACTCAGAACACTCAGAGGACCGACCGTGACTTGAGCTTCCGCTTCATCGGAACAGCGTTGGTCACAGCCGTTATCTGCACATTCCTGTTCTTCTGGTTCGGCGTCATGGAGGGCAACCTGCTCTTTGCCGGAGTAGCCATTCTGCTCACCATCATCATCGCCTTCCTCTTCACCACGGTAGCAGCCAACGCCATTGCCATCGTAGGTTCCAACCCCGTCAGCGGCATGACGCTGATGACGCTCATCCTGGCCTCTGTGGTTATGGTGGCAGTCGGTCTGAACGGTGTCAACGGCATGATAGCCGCCCTCATCATGGGTGGTGTGGTATGCACAGCGCTGTCGGTGGCAGGCTCGTTTATCACTGACCTGAAGATTGGCTACTGGCTGGGCACGACGCCCAAGAAGCAAGAGACGTGGAAGTTCCTGGGCACGCTGGTCAGCGCCGCCACCGTTGTGGGTGTGATGATTGTGCTCAACGATGCCTATGGCTTCGCTTCAGGCAAGTTGGCAGCACCACAGGCCAACGCAATGGCTGCCGTCATCAAACCGCTGATGACTGGTACAGGCGCACCCTGGCTGCTCTACGGCATCGGTGCCGTGCTCGCCATTGTGCTGACGCTCTGCAAGGTGCCTGCCCTGCCCTTCGCACTCGGTATGTTCATCCCCTTGGAACTGAACACCCCGTTGGTTATCGGCGGACTTGTCAACTGGTTCGTCACCACCCGTTCAAAGGATGAGGCAGTCAACAAGGAACGTGGCGAGAAGGGCAACCTCATTGCCTCCGGCTTCATTGCTGGCGGTGCCCTGATGGGAGTGGTAAGTGCCGTGCTGCGTTTTGCCGATGTCTCCTTCGACTTCGACGCCTGGTGGCAGAATCCCCTGTCCGAGTGGCTGTCGCTGGGAGCCTACCTACTGCTCATCTGCTACTTCATCATGGCAACAAGAGTGAAGAAAGCCGACTAGCATTATGCTAGCCGGTTCGCCAAAGACAGAATGACCAATGGTCATTCCCGACCATGTCAAGATTTTTACACGCCCGCATAAGATTTCTTACACGGGCGTGTTTTATTTCTTACACGTCCGTGTAAATCGAGCCACATCGGCATAATCTCCCACTTTCTGCCGTATAAACAACCTGTTTCTGCCGGGGTTTCTCCCTGTTACATCGGCATGAAACAAATACCCGGACTCTCTTGGGGCTAGGTAGTAACTGAGTTTGTCGAACTAATCGTTACAACTTGCCGAGTTGAAGGGACGAAGGTGCCGACTTTCGAATACAACACGTGAATCTTTTATTTTTTGCCATTTTCATCTATTTAATATAGAAAATGTAAGAAAAACATGCCAAATTATATCAATTCTCTTACAAACTATCAGAAAAAATGCCTATCTTTGCAAAGCGAAAATGAATATGTATAAACCTGAAATTATGGAAAAGAATACAAAAAGAGTGCTGTTGCTACTTGTTGCCATCATCTTAGTTACTGCCATACAAGGTCAAAGGGTTCGTGGCAGGAGTCATGAGACCTCACCCAACGGGAAATTGCAGGTACAGACCGTTGACAAGAAACTTGTCATCAAGTACAAAGACCAAAAGGTCCTGG
>CAMVQS010000011.1 GCA_947169685.1 uncultured Prevotella sp.
TTGTCGACAATATGATTTTCGCCTTCTTCCTCGGCATGTGTTCCTACCTTGCCGTGTCGAAGACCGTGAAGACCTCGCTGGGTCTCGGACTTGCTGTGACCTTCGTGCTCACTGTTACCGTGCCCGTCAACTATCTGTTGCAAACCAAGGTGCTGGGACCCGACTGTCTCGTTGAGGGTGTTGACCTCAGTTACCTGTCGTTCATCCTCTTCATCGCTGTTATTGCCGGTATGGTGCAGCTGGTGGAGATGACCGTCGAGAAGTACAGTCCCTCGCTCTATGCTGCGCTGGGTATCTTCCTGCCGCTGATTGCCGTGAACTGTGCCATCATGGGTGCTTCGCTGTTCATGCAGCAGCGCATCCTCATGGAGCCCACCAATTCGCAGGCCATCACCTCCATCTGGGATGCCATCGTCTATGGCTTCGGCTCAGGTTTGGGCTGGACACTGGCCATTGTTGCGATGGGTGCCATTCGTGAGAAGATGCAGTATTCTGATGTGCCCAAACCTCTGCAGGGTCTCGGCATTGTGTTCATCACCGTAGGACTGATGGCTATGGCCATGATGTGTTTCAGCGGACTTAATATTTAATGAGTTATGGGAGAGTTTATAGGATATAGTATTGGAGTATTTCTCATTGTTATACTCCTGTTGGTGATTATTCTGTTGGTGGCAAAGAAATATCTTTCGCCCAGCGGAAACGTGAACATAACAGTAAATGGAGACCGCGTGCTCAACGTGCCACAGGGCAATAACCTCATGGCAACACTCAACGAGAACGGCATCTTTCTGCCTTCTGCCTGTGGTGGTAAGGCCAGCTGCGGACAGTGTAAGGTACAGGTGCTTGAGGGTGGGGGCGAGATTCTTGACTCTGAAAAGCCTCACTTTACCCGTAAGCAGATCAAGGACCACTGGCGTCTGGGCTGTCAGTGCAAGGTGAAGGGTGACCTCAGCATCCACGTCGATGAATCTATCCTCGGTGTCAAGGAGTACGAGTGTACGGTTATCAGCAATAAGAACGTGGCTACGTTCATCAAGGAGTTCAAGGTACAGCTGCCTGCCGGCGAGCACATGGACTTCCTGCCTGGTTCGTATGCCCAGATTAAGATTCCAGCCTTCGACTGCATCGACTACGATAAGGACTTCGACAAGTCGCTGATTGGTGACGAGTATCTGCCCTCGTGGGAGAAGTTCGGACTGTTCCCGCTCAAGTGTAAGAACCCCGAGCCCACCATCCGTGCGTACTCCATGGCCAACTATCCTGCCGAGGGTGACGTCTTCATGCTCACCGTGCGTATCGCTACGCCTCCGTTCAAGGCCGACAAGAGCGGCTTCATGGAGGTGAACCCGGGTATTGCTTCGTCTTACATCTTCTCGCTGAAACCCGGCGACAAGGTGATTATGAGCGGTCCCTTCGGTGACTTCCATCCGCACTTCGACTCGAAGAAGGAGATGATCTGGGTTGGTGGTGGTGCCGGTATGGCTCCGCTGCGTGCTCAGATCATGCACATGACGAAGACGCTGCATACCACCGACCGTGAGATGCACTACTTCTATGGCGCACGTGCACTGAACGAGGTGTTCTACCTGGACGACTTCCTCGGACTGGAGAAGGAGTATCCCAACTTCCATTTCCATCTGGCACTCGACCGTCCCGACCCCGCAGCCGATGCTGCAGGCGTGAAATACACCCCGGGCTTCGTCCATCAGGTCATGCTCAACACCTACCTGAAGGACCACGAGGCTCCCGAGGACGTGGAGTACTACATGTGCGGCCCTGGCCCCATGTCGAAGGCTGTTGTCTCTATGCTCGACTCACTCGGCGTCGATCCCGAGAGCATCATGTACGATAACTTTGGAGGATAACCGTATGAGGAGATACGTGAAATCTATATTTTTGCTGGTCTGCCTGGCATCGTCCGTTCTGATGATGCAGGCACAGACCGCAGAACAGCTGCTGGTGGCTGACGCTTTCCAGTTCAGTGTGCGTACTGACTATACGGCTGACGGTCTGAATGCCATGTCACGTCTCTACGAGTCACGTTTCGGCATCGAGGGATGGGACAATCACATGGCCCTGGCTTTGGTGCTTACTAGCGACATCGAGCAGGCTGCCACACTGGGACAGACCTACAAGGCTACGGTGGAGTCATCTGCTGCCGCTACACCTGCCAAGCCTGTCATCTACATGCTTACGCAGGAGGGCTATCAGAATGTGACGTTCTTCAGTGGCGACATGCAGTATGCCTACGTGCTTTACTTTGCACCTGAGACTCAGCGCTCGTGGCTGCTCGTCAGCAGGGTAGGCGGTGGTACCATTCAACCGCTCTATCAGCTGTCCAACGATGTCACTCTGCTGCGTGAGGACTTGCAGACGGACACAGTTACCGACCATGCCACCAGTAATCTGCGTGCCAATGTAGATGCTTTTGTCAGTCTGCAGGGACGCCTGGCTTCCGGTCAGTATCACGGCATAAATTACATTGAGAAGTAAATCCTTCATGAAGAAACTGCTCTATCTCACCATTGCCGTGGCATTGCTGACGGCCTGTGGAAAAACGTACGAAGAAGAGAAACGCGAACGGCAGGAGATGAAAGTCCAGCTGGCTCGTGAGGACTCCGCTGCCCTGAAGATTGCCGTCCTTCCTACGCTTGACTGCCTGCCGGTCTATGTGGCAAAGGAGCTCGATCTCTTTGATACAACAGTCGTTGACGTGCGTCTGAAGCCCTTTACGGCACAGATGGACTGCGATACTGCGCTGATGGGTAAGTCGGCCGAAGGAACCGTCACCGACTTGGTACGCATGCAGCAACTCGTCAAGAAAGGTGCCAAGATACACTACGTGGCACAGACAGGCGCCTACTGGATGCTTTTCACCAACCGTAATGCACGTATCAGTCAGCTGAAGCACCTCGAGGACAAGATGGTGGCTATGACGCGCTATTCGGTGACCGACATGCTCACTGACCGTGCTGTCGATAGTGCGAAGGTGAAGTCGGAGTTCGTCTTCCGCATACAGGTCAACGACATCAATGTGCGTATGCAGATGCTGAATAACAACATCATGGATGCGCTCTGGCTGACCGAGCCGCAGGCAACGATGGCACGGCTGCGCAAGAATCCCGTCCTCATGGATTCGCGCAAGGTCGGAATGAACTACGGCGTTTTGGCATTCAATCAGCAGAAAATGAGGACCTACGAGCGCAAACAGCAGCTGGCAGCCTTCGTAAAAGGCTATGACGCCGCTTGCGACTCTATCAACAAATACGGTGTGGCACACTATCGTGACCTCGTTGCCCGCTATTGCGATGTCAAGCCCGAGGTCGTCGATTCGTTGCCCAAGGACATCAAGTTCGTCCATGCACGAGGCCCCTTGCAGAAAGATATCGACAAGGTAGATGCATGGTTAAAGAACCACTGATTATTTTCCCTCTGTTATTTTAACGTCAGTTCCACGGGACAATGGTCGCTTCCAAGAATATCGGTATGGATGCGGGCATTGTCTATGGACGGACGTAGGCGGTTGGAAACCACGAAGTAGTCAATGCGCCAACCGGCATTCTTCTGTCGCGCCTGGAAACGGTACGACCACCAGGAATACGTGACCTGCTCGGGGTAGAGCCAGCGGAACGTGTCCGTAAATCCACTGTTGAGGAGAGTGGTGAACTTCTCGCGCTCCTCATCGGTGAAGCCGGCATTACGACGGTTGCTCTTGGGGTTCTTCAGGTCAATCTCCTCGTGTGCCACGTTCATGTCACCGCAGACGATGACAGGCTTCTTCTGGTCCAACGCCAGCAGATACTCGCGGAAGTCGTCTTCCCACTGCATGCGGTAGTCCAGGCGGCGCAGCTCGTCCTGAGAGTTGGGCGTATAGACCGTGACGAGGAAGAAGTCGGGCATCTCCAGGGTGATGACACGCCCCTCGTGATCGTGTTCGTCAATGCCCAGCCCGTAGGTCACGTTCAAAGGCTCATGGCGCGTAAAAATAGACGTACCGGAATACCCCTTTTTATCGGCGTAGTTCCAGTACGACTTGTATCCATCGAACGTCAGGTCGAGTTGCCCTTCCTGCATCTTGGTTTCCTGCAGGCAGAAGAAGTCGGCATCCAGCTGTCTGAAGATGTCGCTGAAGCCCTTTCCCTCACAGGCTCTCAGTCCGTTGACGTTCCAAGATATGAATTTCATTTAAATGTCTTCGGGAAGTCCCAGTTCCTTGGCTACGCTCTTAGCCCATTCTTCGTCCTCAATGACTTTCTTACCGTTCTCAGTAGCTTTAGCAGCCTCCTCAAACTCGTTCATCAGCTTCTCGAAATCGGGATACTTGTTCTGGATGTCAGCCAGCTTAGTCATAGCCTCAGCAACCTTGGCAGCATCAGCTTCCTCACCCTCTGCAGGCTGAACGCTCTTCATGAGCTCGCTTACTTCCACCATCATGGGCTTAGCAGCCAGCATCATCTGCTTCATGGCGTCCTTCCACTCGTCAACGCTCCAGTTTGCACCGTCAGTCTTTGCCTTAGCTACGACGTCTGCAAGGCTAGCGCCACTCTCTTTCGAACACGATGCCAGACCGAGGCACATCACCAGGGCCAACATTCCAACTAATACTTTCTTCATAAAAAATAATGGTTTTTAGTTTGACTAAATAATGTTTATCGGGGCAAAAGTACACTTTTTTCTTGAATTATGCAAGGAAAAGGATGTTTTTTTCTTTTCCGCCCACAAAAAAGGCGCACTCTCGTGGAGTACGCCTCGTTGTGAAATCTTATCCTGTGTTATTAGAACTTTGCCATTTTAATTGCGTCAACAGCACATTCATCGCCCTTATTGCCCAAGCGTCCGCCTGCGCGGTCCTTGGCCTGCTGCAGGTCGTTGGTGGTCAGCAATCCGTAGATGACGGGAATGTTGCCCGTGGCGTTCAGGCGTGCTATGCCCTGGGTGACTCCCTGACAGATATAGTCGAAGTGGGGGGTCTCACCGCGAATGACACAGCCCAGTACGATAATGGCATCGTAGCCGTCGTTGAGTGACATCTGGTGGGCTCCGTAGATGAGCTCGAACGAGCCGGGTACGGTCTTCACGTGGATGTTCTCAGGCAGGGCGCCGTGCTTCTCGAGCGTACTGACGGCTCCTTCAAGCAGTGCTCCCGTAATCTCGGGGTTCCACTCTGCCACCACAATGCCGAAACACATGTTCGAGGCATCGGGGACCTTGCTAAAGTCGTAATCGCTGAGGTTATGGAGTGCTGTTGCCATCTCTTATTTTGCGCTTGCGCGTTCGATGTAAGCGTCAATGTTCTGGTACTGCATAGAGTTGAAGTACTTGTCCTTCACCTCCTGGTACAGCTCGAGTGCCTCAGCCTTCTTACCCTGGCTCTCGAGAATTTCGCCGGCCTGGATCAGGAAGGTGGGTGACAGGGAGTTGTTGTCGGCACGCTTAGCAGCATTCTTCAGGTGCTTGACAGCCTCGTCGAGCTTGTTCAGGTGAGCATAGGCGTTACCCAGTGCACCTTCAGCAGCAGGAGAAACCATCTCGTCGCCCTGATCCTTGTACTTCTCCAGATACTCTACAGCCTCTGCCCACTTGCCCTGCTGAGCGTATGCCAGTCCGGTGTAGAGGTTTGCGAGGTTCGCATTTTGTCCGCTGTACTCCTCAGCGAGCTTGGCAAAGCCAGCGAAGCCGGTGCTGTCGCCCTGCAGTGCCTGCTGCATCTGGTCGTTGGCGAAGTAGGTCTGACCCTTGGCCAGTACCTCCTGTCCCTTCACGCGGTTGGGGGTGATGACGAACATGTCAATGATAATCCACAGGGCGATGATGGCTACGATAGCAATGACACCGCCAATGATTGCCTTCTTGTATTTCAGGAAGAAGGTCTCTGATTTGCTCAACGCATTCTCTGTATTCTGTGCGTTGTTTTTTACGTTTTTGTCTGCCATTATAATGTTTATTTTTATATGCTTTTAAAAAATGCGTGGCAAAATTACTCAATTTATTGGAGATATTGAAATTTATTTCCGACTTTTTTTGTTTTACGGTGATATTTTCAGTATTTTTGCATCGAAATTGTTTAAGTTGATGCCACAAAGATGATTTTACGACGCTTATCGATTCTGAACTACAAGAATATAGCGGAGGCCACGCTCGACCTGTCGCCGAAGATGAATTGTTTCATCGGACACAA
The DNA here is from genome assembly GCA_947169685.1 of uncultured Prevotella sp. Lineage (GTDB taxonomy): Bacteria > Bacteroidota > Bacteroidia > Bacteroidales > Bacteroidaceae > Prevotella. The sequence goes on from CAMVQS010000011.1 coordinate 6,179, forward strand.
CGGTGTGGGCAAGACGAACGTGCTGGATGCTATCTATTATTTGTCGTTCTGTCGCAGTCAGCAGAATCCTGTTGACTCGCAGGTGATGCGTCATGATGCCGACTTCTTTATGCTGGAAGGTGAATATGATGAGGATGTCATCATTCACGCCGGCATGAAGCGTGGTACGAAAAAACACTTCAAGCGCAACAAGAAGGAGTACAAACGGCTTTCGGAGCACATCGGACTGATTCCGCTGGTGGTGGTGTCACCGGGTGACACGCTGCTCATTGAGGGTGGCAGCGAGGAGCGCCGTCGGCTGATGGACATGGTCATCGCACAGTATGACCACAGTTACATGGAGGCGCTGACTCGCTACAACAAGGCGCTGCTGCAACGTAACACGCTGCTGAAGATGGAGGACCGCGAGCCCGACCCGGAGGTTATGGACATCCTGGAGGAGCAGATGGCCGAGGAAGGTGAGCAGATCTACAGAAAGCGTGCGGCCTTCGTGGAGGAACTGGTGCCTGTCTTCCAGTATTATTATCAGGAGATTTCACAAAATCGTGAGCAGGTGGGGTTGACGTATGTGTCTCACTGTCAGCGCGGACCGCTGTTGGACGTTATCCGTCGGGACCGTATGAAAGACCGTGCCGTGGGCTATTCGCTGCATGGTGTGCATCGTGACGACTTGGAGTTTACGTTGTCCGGCCACCAGATGAAGCGCGAGGGCTCACAGGGACAGAACAAGACGTATGTCATTGCCCTGAAGCTGGCGCAGTTTGAGTTTCTGAAGCGTACCTCGTCGCGTACCACGCCTTTACTGCTGTTGGACGACATCTTCGACAAGCTGGATGCCGACCGTGTGGAACAGATCGTAAAACTGGTGTCGGGCAATGACTTCGGACAGATATTCATTACTGACACGAACCGTGAGCATCTGGATCAGATTCTGCAGAGCAGCTCGTTCGACTATAAACTGTTTTACGTGGAGAAAGGAGTGGTAAGCGATGTTTAAGCGTGACGTCAAGGAGCTGCATGAGCTCATCATGCGTAACCTCAGGGCGCAGGGACTGGAGACTCCGCTGCTGCAGAAACGGCTCATTGAGGCGTGGCCTGTGGTGGCTGGACCTACCGTCATGCGTTACACGCAGGAGACGGTCATCCGTAACCAGACGCTTTATGTCCGCCTGTCGAGTCCAGCCCTACGTGCGGAACTCAGCATGTGTCGTCAGAAACTGGTGAAGAAGCTGAATGACTATGTGCAGAGTCAGGTGATAGCCGATATCCGTTTCAACTGATAACCACGTCCATGCGGATGTCGTTATCCTCGGCCGGTACTTCATCGGTCAGTTGAAAGGGAAAGCAAAGTCCGATTTTATATATATTAGGTACGCGCGACAAGAAACGGTCGTAATAGCCGCGTCCGCGTCCTAGTCGGTTTCCCTGTCGGTCGAAGGCTATGCCAGGAATAACTGCCACGTCAATCTGCTGGTAGTCGGTGAACTGTTGGCCGCAGGGCTCCATGATGCCGAAGGCTCCTGCCCGCAGGTCTTCGGCACCCTGATAGTAGCGTATTTCCATGTTTTCGTCATCAATGACACGAGGCAGTAGCACGGTTTTGTCGTTTAATGCCGTAAGCAGGTCATGGGTATCCACCTCGTCGGGAAGGGCGTAATAGAGCAGGACGGTTTGTGCCTGCTGGAAGTGCGGCTCCTGTTTGAGGCGGGCAATGATGTCAAGCGACCATTCCTCCAGCTGTTGCCGGGAGAATGCCTGCTTGCGCTGACGGATCAGATGTCTGAGCTCAGCCTTATGCATAGGCTATCATCGTCGTATGCACGTGGGTTCCCTTGTAGTCGAAAACTGCCTGTGCCACCTTCTTCTGCTTGCGCTCGTTCTCCGTGTTCTTGGGGAACGCCTTGTTTTCTTTGAAGAGCTTGAGTGTTGCCTTGATGACGGGGTCGTCAGCGTTCAGATATTGCGTCCAAGCCTGTTCGCTCATCATGTTGTAGATGATGCGGCTGTTGACGTAGCGCTCCAGCAGCTTGTGCGACTTCTGGATGAGGAGGTTACGGCGTTTCAGACCGTTCTTCTCGGCATAGCTGACGAAGAGCTCCACGGTGTTCAGCTTCTGCAGATAGTCGGCCAGCGACTTCATGTCCTTATAGGTGTTCAGTTTGCTACGGTTCTCGTCGGTATAGGTGTAGGCGAACTGCAGGATGAGTCCGGTCATGGCAGCTTCCTTGTAATAGGAGGTCATACCCAGCGTGTCCTCCGGTACGAAGATGTCCGGTGTGATGCCACCACCGCCATAGACGGTACGCTTCTCAATGAGCGTGTGGTAGGCTGGTCCAGTGTGCTTGATGCTGTCCTGCGAGAAATACTCGCCGTGCTGGTAGCGCGTCATGAGGTCAGTCTCGTAGTCACGGTCTGAGCCTGACGCGTAGGGCTTCTGGATGCAACGGCCCGACGGGGTGTAGTAACGGGCAATGGTCAGGCGTATCATGGAACCGTCAGCAAACGACAACGGCTGCTGCACCAGTCCCTTTCCGAACGAGCGGCGTCCGATAATGGTTCCGCGGTCGTTGTCCTGGATAGCACCTGAAAGAATCTCGGAGGCTGAAGCCGAACCCTCGTCAATGAGGATGACCAGTGGAATGCGCTGATAGGCTCCGTGACCGTCGCTCTTGTATTCCTGACGGGGCGAGCGGCGACCTTCCGTATAGACGATGAGTCGGTTCTTGGGTAGGAACTCATTGGCAATCTTGACGGCTGATGCCAGATAACCACCCGTGTTGCCGCGCAGGTCGATGACCAGGTTCGAGAATCCTTCCTGTGACAGGGTGCCCAGGGCGATGAGCATCTCTGAGTAGGTGTTCTCACCGAAGTTCTTGATGCGAATGTAGCCTGTGTTGTCGTCAAGCATATAAGTGGCGCTGATGCTCTTGACTGGTATCTCACCACGGGTAATGGTAAAGTACTTCACCTTCTTTTCGCCGTAGCGTATGATGCCCAGCTTCACTTTCGTGTCCTTGGGGCCTTTCAAGCGGTGCATGGCTTCCTCGTTGGTAACGATCTTGCCCACAAACGGCTGCTCGTCAATGCTCACAATCTTGTCGCCTGCCAAGATACCTGCCTTTTCAGATGGACCGTTCGTGATGACGTTCTGCACGTGGATGGTGTCCTGGCGTATGGTAAACTCAATACCGATGCCTGAGAACGAGCCCTTCAGGTCGTCGTTGGCTGCCTGCACGTCCTTTGCCGAGATATAGACGGAGTGGGGGTCAAGCTCAGAGAGTATCTGAGGCATGGCACCCTCCACCAGACTGTCAATATTGACCGTATCCACATATTGGTCGTTAACAATCTGCAGCAGACTGTTCAGCTTGTTGCCGCTTGAGTTGATGATGCTCAAACGGTTGCCCGAGAGGTGGTTGGCATAGAATGTGCCGATGAATATTCCGATGACGATGCACAGCGCCATGATCAGCGGCATGAAACGGTTTTTATTGTTCATATTTTTATTTGTTTATTTCGTTGATGTCAATGAAGATAACCTCTATACCTGCACGCTGCAACAGCTCAATGCCGTCAGTCAGTCGGTATTTCTCACCATATACCACACGCTTGATGCCTGACTGGATGATGAGTTTGGCACACTCAATGCAGGGTGAGGCGGTGATGTAGATGGTAGCTCCGTCAGAGTTGTTGTTGGAGCGTGCCAGCTTTGTGATGGCATTGGCTTCGGCATGCAGCACGTAGGGTTTCGTCACGTTATTCTCGTCTTCACAAACGTTCTCGAATCCGCTCGGCGTTCCGTTGTAGCCGTCGCTGATAATCATGTTATCCTTTACTACCAGTGCACCGACCTGTCGGCGCTGGCAGTAGCTGTTCTCCGCCCAGATGCGTGCCATTCGCAGGTAGCGGTTGTCAAATTTTCTTTGTTTTTCGTTTGATTCCATTTCGCTTTAGTAATGCGTCTATTGTCGGTTCGCCTCCGCGGAAACGCTTGTAGAGCGTCATGGGGTGTTCCGTACCGCCACGGCTTAGAATGTTGTCGCGGAAGCTCTGTGCGGTCTTCTGGTCGAAGATGCCGTGTTTCTTAAATACTGAGAAGGCGTCGGCATCCAGTACCTCTGCCCATTTGTAGCTGTAGTAGCCGGCAGCGTAGCCGCCTGCCATGATGTGCGAGAACTGTACTGTCATACAAGTGTCTGGCAGTTGCTCACCCAGGATGGCGCGTTTCCAGGCCTGTTTCTCGAAGGGGATGATGTCGGCGGTGAACTCCTCGCGCTGGGTGTAGTACGCCATGTCGAGCAGTCCGAAGCTCACCTGGCGCAGACAGGCTGTTGCAGCCATGAAATTACGGCTTTTTACGATGCGGCGTATCAGCTCGTCGGGCAATGGCTCGCCTGTTTCGTAGTGGAAGGCGAAGGTGCGCAGGAAGTCCTTTTCGACGGCGTAGTTCTCCATGAACTGCGAGGGCAGCTCCACGAAGTCCCACAGCACGTTCGTGCCGCTCATGCTCTCAAAACGGGTGTTGGCAAACATGCCGTGCAGCGAGTGTCCGAACTCGTGCAGGAAGGTCTCCACTTCACTCAGCGTCAGCAGCGCGGGCTTCTCCTCTGTGGGCTTCGTCAGGTTCATCACGACTGAAACATGAGGGCGGACGTTCTCGCCCTTACGGTCAATCCATTGTCCCTGGTATTCCGTCATCCAGGCACCGCCCTGCTTACCCTTACGCGGATGGAAGTCGGCATAGAACACCGCCAGGTACGAACCGTCCTTGTCGAACACTTCATAGGCCTTGACGTCAGGGTGATAGACGGGAATGTTCTTGTTCTCCTTGAAGGTGATGCCGTACAGTCGGTTGGCCAGCCCGAACACACCGTCGATAACCTTCGACAGCTCAAAGTAGGGGCGTAGCATCTCTGCATCAAGGTTGTATTTCTTCATCTGCAGCTTGTGGCTGTAGAAGGCAGTGTCCCAAGGTTTAATCCCCTTGTCACTCTCCTCTTTCCTCTCTCCTCTTTCCTCTTTTTTCAGTTCCTCCCTTTCCTTTACCGCCGTGGGCTTATAGGCATCAATGAGGTCGTTCAGCAGCTTATAGACGTTGCGGGTGTTCGAGGCCATGCGGCGCTTCAGCACGTAGTCGGCATAGGTTTTGTAACCCAGCAGCTGGGCAATCTCTCGGCGTAGGTTCACCAGACGTTTGCATATCTCCAGGTTGTTCTCACTGTTGTCGTGCGTGCAGACCGTGTTGCGGGCCATATACAGCTGCTTGCGCAGTTCTCGCTGGGTGGAGTAGGTCATGAACGGGCCGTAGCTCGGCGCATCGAGCGTGAAGAGCCACGAAGACTCACCCTCTACGGCTGGGTCATTAGTAGCCCCCTCGGGGGCTGAAAGGGGGGCCTCCTTCGCTGCCAGAGCCGCTGCTTCACGTGCCGTCTCGGGCAGACCGTCCAGCTGAGCCTCATCGGTAATGTGTAGCGTAAAGGCTTTGTTCTCCTTCAGCAGGTTCTGTGAGAACTGCAGAGAGAGCATCGAAGCCTCTTCCGTCAGCTGGCGCAGACGGTTCTTGCCGTCCTCGTCCAGCAGGGCTCCGCTGCGTACCAGTCCCTCGTAAGTGTCGTCCAGCAAACGCTGTTCTTCAGGCGTCAGATGACGGTGGTGCAGGTGGACGGCCTTGATGCGCTCAAAGAGGCGCGGGTTCAGGCGGATGTCGTTGGCATGCTTCGTCAGGATGGGCTGCAGCTTCTGTGCCAGCGCATCCATCTCGTCGTTCGTCTCGGCACTCAGGAGGTTGAAGAACACCGTAGAGACACGCGAGAGCAGGTCATAGTAACCCTCCTCGTCCTCGTCCTTGTTGATAATGGTGTTGTCGAACGTCGGACGATCGGGGTTGTTGATGGTTTTCTCTATCAGCTCGTTGTCACGCCGTATGCCCTCCATGAAGGCCTCTTCATAGTCCTCCATGCGAATACGGTCAAAGGGCACCGTGTCGTGCGGCGTGTTGTAAGGTTCCAGAAACGGATTTCTATGCTCGCTCATATCAGTTTTCTTTGCTTTCAACCTGCAAAAGTAGTAAAAAACGCTGTAACTGCTGCAGAATTAGAGAAGATTAACTAACTAAACCTACTACGGCTTGAAGTCACGTACCAGTTGTTTGAGCGGTTCCACTCCCTCGGCATGGTCTGGGTAATAGCGCAGGATGATGGTTACAAGGCGTGCGCTGTCTTCTACCACCTTGGCGTAGTATTCGAAGTCACCCTCCTGACCCGTATGGATGGAGTAGTCATCTTCGGCCTCCAGCAGCTCGGCTCCCATGCCCTGCATCTGCTGACCGGCAGAGCGGAAGATGTCCTCATCGTTGTAGTATTGGGCAATCACGGAGATCGAGATGTCACCACCGACGAACACCTCCTGCAGCGAGTCGTCGAATTCCTGATGCACCAGACACGAGGGGTGGGGGATGTCCAGTCCCAATGCCTCGCTGTGATAAACCTCCATGGTGCCGTCTCCAAGCATCATGGCAACGCTGTCATTGCCCGTGATGACATTATTGAACGACTTGGGTTGCTGATGACCGCTACAGCAAGTGAGCAGTAGCGCAAAAACAGACAGGGTGAGTATAGATAGGGCCTTCATTCCGTTCGTGTTACGTGAGATTGTTATTAGCTGTGCAAAGTTACATAATTATATCATAACTTCAAAATTTCTCAACGTTTTTCTTACTCGCCATGTAAGGTGTCTTTACTCGGTATGTAAGCAGTCGTTACTCGCCATGTAACGGCCCTTTACTCGGTATGTAATACATACAGATACAGTAAATACAGTATATTTATTAAAATCATCACGCGTACGTACACGTACGCGTAGGGTTTATAAAACCATCTGTATTTACTGTATCTGTATTTTTATTTTTCTATTGGACAGTAGGACAGTAAATTAGTTAATTTATAAAAATATTATGCGTACGTGCGCGTACGTACGCATGACTCTTTTTCGGAATTCTACTGTCCTACTGTCCTTCTGTCCTTGGGATGATGCAAAGATACAAAATTTTTAGCCCGTTTCCAAATTTTTCGGCAATTATTTTTTCCTTTTTCTTGAAAATGTCAATCCGAGGGTTTATGTCTTCTATTTCGACAGGATACCCGTTTCTTTATCGCTGTGGTTCATAGAGCGTTGGATGTCACGATACTTGCGCCCGTGGTCGAGTCGATATGATAGTTTGAGTGTCAGCATGTTGCCGTAGTCACGATAGTGCTGTGAGATTACTTTCTGAACATAACGGCTTAAGACCTCAGTCTTGTTAGTCAGCGGATGTTGACTGAACGGGTGTTGGGCATAGAGGGAAATGGAAAAGGCATTGTTCATTTGATAGCTACATGTGAAGTACCAGGCGGGTGCCTGATGGCCTCGATGTTCTCCCTCCATGAAGTTCCAGCCATTATCAGCGTATGCACCAAGCGTCCAGCGACCCAGGTAAGCCAGCAATGAACAGCCGCCGTTGAACGAGGTATAGGTATGCGTATAATCCTCGCCGAAATTGAAAAAACGGTAGATACCACCATAGACTGTAGCTGTCAGCTGCTCTGGTATGATGTCCCACTGGTTGTAGCTTTCGACATAAAAAAAGTTACATTTATTGTCGGCATTAGTCTGCGTCTGATAGAAATGTCCGTCTTGGCGGATGTACTTCTCCATGTTACAATGAGGATTCAGACGGTAATAGCCTTGTAGTTCAGAGGTGAAGCAAGGTGTGGAATAAGAGAGCTTCAGCTGGTGGGAGACGACGCGGTTGGGATGAATATCCGGATTGCCAAGGATCGTCTCCATCGCGTTCTGCTTGATACTGACGTTGCTGACGAGTGCTATCTGGGATGTGTGCTGTGAGATTTCGAAGTCATATTTCACCTTTAGCTTGTTTGTCAAGGGATAGCTGACGGTGAACTTCGGGCGGAAAAACCAGTTATCCTGCGTTGCCTCACCCTGACGATAATACCGCCTGCTGGCACCAAGGCCTCCCATATACGAGAGATTGCCAAGATGGCCTTTCAGTTGTGAGAAGAAATAAAGGCTGGAGGTATGCATGTCATTTGTTGCATCGACATCGCCCTGATAAATATTATGGCTGTATCGCTGTCCGTACTGCGCACCAGCGGAAAAGGTAAAGGGCTTCAGTCGGTTTTCATAAATCGCCTCGCTCCAAAGGCTATAAGTTCTTCCATCTGTATTATAACGATATGCAGAACCTTCGTTATTCTCCGTATCTCCTGTTGTCTTGATATACGTCCCTACAACATTCGCTGTCAGCGACTGGTGGCGACGGAAGTCCTGATGGTAGTAGATATCGAGCGAGGGAGAACTGCTACGGGATGATGAAAACTCGTCATAGGACACATCATTCATCATCATTTTTGCATTGCCGCGTTGAGGTTGTATATCGCTGCTTCCTAAGAGCTTGGCTTGGAAAACATAGTTCGAGTCGCTTAGACTATAGGTTAGCTGGGCATTGTGGCTGATATTCTTACTCTGCTTGTTCAGGCTATAGCGGTGAATAGAGGCGATGTTGCCTGATTCCAGTTCATAGACGGCCCGCTCATCATATTCCGCGCCCTTGAAGTTGTGATAGTCGAGGTCATAGCTGAGTGCAAACTCACTGCGCCCGTAGTTGATCTTGCCAAAGAGTGATTCACTGCCATTCACGGTGGTAAGCGTATTGGTCAGTTGGGTTCCGACTACATAGCCGCTTACAGGTTTCTTCACCTTAATATCAATAATGTACGCGATGCCCTCGCCATATCGTACACCAGGGTTGTCAATCAACTCAATGTGGTCAACACCCTGCATGTCGAGTGTCTGCAAATCCTCACGTGAGGCAATGACATCGTTGATGCGCACCTGCACTGTTCCAAGATTCGTCAATGCAGTAATGGAATTTTGAGCTTCGTCCACGCGGATGTGAGGCAGAGTGAGTTTCGCCAATAGAGAGTAACCATTGGCAGAACTCTCTATCTGCTGTTTCGTGGGATAGATCCATTGGCCATCCACCTTTTGTATGGTACGTGCTCCTTTTACCGTCACCTCATCGAGTGTGATCGTTTTTTCTGTGTCTTGGGCTGCTGAGGTCAAAGCACTGGCAGCCAACAAGCAAAATAATAATCTCTTCATATCTTGCATTTTTGCTGCGAAGGTACGAAGAGACTATCTGATTATCAAAAAAACTGCCTGACATTTGTCTGACATTTGCTTGTCAGCCAGATGTCAGCATTTCATTCTTTCATTTTTAGACGATATGCCTTGCTGCGGTCTGATTCAATCCTAAGGTCAGAATGTCGCTCCACGACGGGCTTGAGTCTGCGAATCAGGGTGTAAAGTGTTTCGCTGGCATCGGGTTTCTTGGGCCATAGGGTATTACAAATCTCCGTTTTCGACAATGTATGCGAGGGCGAATGAAAGAACATCTCCATCAGCTGATGCTGCATGGGGGTAAGCTGGACCTGACAGCCATCGGCAGCGTAGAAACGACCATCCTCCTCTGAGTATGTCAGTCCGCCAAAAGCATTCCCTTCACTCTTCACTCTATACTTACCACTAAAACTTCGATACCACATCAGCATTGCCCAGAGTCCCGTCAACACCCAAAGGATGGTGGCTGGTCTTTGGTCTGACAGACTGAAGATCGTAGCCTCAGAGCAATGAGCATACGCCTTGAACTGGCGCCCACGGGTATCAACTGCCAAAGTCGCCTTCCCTCGCAGTTCTGCTATCTGAAGGTGTTTGTTGAACGTGCGGATGGTGTCCTGACTAATGACATCGCTCTGCTGCTCCTCTAAGGCCAGTGCAAGTGCTCTGTCCATATCCTCATTTACCATTTTGCGTGTAGATCTGAAACTATCCAAGCTGGTAAAGGCGGAAGCTATAATCAGTGCAAATAGCACTATGACTGTATATCGTTGCTGTTTCATACGGCAAAATTACAAAAGGCTCCAATATTGGAGAATTGTTTCGTTGTATTCTTCCTTATTTTAACAAATAATATACCTTTCTTACATAAGAGATAGTTCTATTGCAGTTGATCAGCAATCCCAAAAACCCACTCATCGCAATTGTCTGTAAGTTTCTTTGGATAGGGTAGATTTATGCGAACATCGGGTGGGAGGCCGGCACTGCCATTAGAGTCATCAAGCAGGAAAAGGGATGAGATGCAGGTAGGATAATATACCCATATCTGGCTATTTGGCAATGGCGTGCCAATGATGTTTCCTGAGTACTGAGCGCCCCAAGTGTTCTCTTTGCCATAAACCTTTTTGCGTGTCCTATCGCAATACATCTTGGCAAATCTTACTATTGATTCTGCCGAACTGGCAGTATTCTTGTCAATAACAATCGCAGCTTTCTTTGGCAAGGGAGATATTGGAAAAAAATCTTCGCTCTCATCATCTTCAATCCTAACCAGTTCATCTTCACTCTTACTACTATTATCAACCAGCCATTTTGCCACTTCATTTTCCGGATCGTCCTTTAGAATCTGCAGATAGAACGAAAGATTTTTAGGGGTGTTCCTGAATAGCGTGTGTTCTTGCGAAGCTGGCGTATGGTCGAACAACAAGGGAACGACAGGCTCCCACATGGCATCGCTGCCACCTGTATTACCTCTGATGTCGATAATCAGATTGTCACAGCCTGACTGCAGATACTGCTGAACAGCATCTTTGAGCCATTCGACAGTTGGATTCTGCCCCTGGCATGATGGCACTCGGATGAGCCATGTGGAATCGTTAACCTTAGACGACACCGGTTGGGGATCGTATTCAAACAACTCTGCATAGCGAATATGACATCTGGTAAAATAGCTGTTCCGAAATAGGGGACTATCTACATATACATGTCCATCGAACTTGCTGAAGAACCAATAGCAATAGTCGCAGACTGCCTGCTGGATGCCAATACGACCTGTGGATAACTGGCTGCTAATATCCGTCTTCATCGTCTGATAGTCATTGCCGTATCCTTTTTGCATGATAATTGGAAAACCAGCATAATTGGTTTCAACTATTTGAACCAAAGTATCCAGGTCGGCCATGTTTCTTCTGATACTGTCAGGCTCTATTGCCCATACATTTGTAATTGCAAGTGTTGCAATGATTGAAGTAATAAATAGCTTCCTTATTTCCATGTATTGAAAGATAAACTGCATAGCTCAACTACGATTTGGTGCCAAACTTACAGATATTTTCTTAAACTCGGGAATCTTTTCAGCTTTTTCTTTTGTTTTTAACACATAATATACAATAGCTAAACAACAAAGATATGTCAGAAACCGTAGCAGAAGCCCGCCATGAGCCAGATACCAGGTTGGGGCACGTTGCCGTAGTCCACGTAACGGTGGTTGAGCAGGTTGTTGGCTTCGACGTAGAGCGTATAGGCGTCGGCCTGCCACGTCAGACGGGCATCAACGACGGAGTAGGGGTGGTAGTTCTGTACCTGTCCGCTGGTGTCAGTATAGGTGCCCATGCGGTCTTGGAAACGGTATTTGGCATTGAGCGTCAGCTGGTTGGTGACGGGTAGTGTTAGCGAGGCTGTCAGCTTGTGGCGCAGATACTCCAGAGAGTACTGCGACTGCAAGTGGGGCATGTCGTCCTTCTGCTGGTGGAGGTAACAGTAAGATATGTTGAGAGTTGAGAGTTGAGAGTTGAGAGTCGCATCGGCCTCGAAGCCGAGGGCGTTGATCTTCGTGAGGTTTACGCTCTGCCACGTGGCATCAGGGTCGCGGGTGTCCATAACCCAGTCGATGGTGTTGCGCTGATGGTGGTGGAACAGGCTGGCCTTGGCAGAAAAGCTGTGGGCAAAGAACTTGACGCCACACTCGATGGCTCGCAGCTCTTCGGGCTTCAGGTACTTGTCAGCCTTATGACCGCCTACGCTGTAGTATAGTTCTGTAAAAGAGGGCATACGCAGCGATTCGTTATAGGAAGCATACACCTTCCATTGTTCGCCGATACGCAGGCTGGCGTCAATGCCGGGATAGAGCCTGAAGGGCATCTGGTTCCAGGTGTTCTTCACAGCTATGAAGCCTGCTGAAAGGGTGAAACAGCGCGTCATGATGTTGTGCTCCAAGTGGAGGCTGAGGTTGGTGCGGTTGAGCCCGTACTTGTAGTGGCCGTTCTCCTCGTTGAGCGGCTCACCCAGATTGCTGCTGACGATGTCCTCATTGCGGAACTCCGCACCGAAGGCCGTACGCCCCAGCGGGGTGTCGAACCAGCTGTTGAGGTTCATGCCGAAGACATCCGTGCGGTGGTGGTTGAAGGGTACCTTGCTCTCGTCGCCGCGTATCAGTTCGAAACGGTCGTGCGAACGGTTCCAGTAGAGGCTGGGGTGGAAGTGGAACATGCCGGCATCCACGTCGCCCTGCAAGGCAGCAAACACCTTCGTCGTCTGCTCGTACTGCTCGTCAAACTTCGCGCTGTAGAACGTGTTGGAACCGAAACCCTTGGTGCTCACACCGGCGTGCCAGTAAAGACCCCTCCCGGCCTCCCCCGAAGGGAAGGAGTAATGTCCTTGGTAGAAGGCTTTGAAACCAGAGTAGTCGGCGTTCAGTGCTCCTGACTTGGCGCGGCTGTAGCCGTCGGAGCGGGTGAAGCATGAAGAGAGTTTAGAGTTTAGAGTTGAGAGTTTAGAGATGCTGGCTGCGGCAGACAAATAGCCGAACGAACCGCCCTCTGCCCTTACAACTATCTGCTTCTCCCCTGCAGGGGAGGCAGGGTGGGGTCTTGTCACAATATTCACCGCTCCCATGAGCGACGAGGTGCCGTAGATGCGGGCGGCAGGGCCCTCAAGAATCTCAATGCGCTCGATGTCGCTGATGTCACAGGGGAGGTCAAAGGCGTTGTGCCCCGTCTGCGGGTCGCAGATGTTGATGCCGTTGAGCAGGATGGTAATCTGCTCCTGCGTGCCGCCTCGGATGCTTATGTCTGTCTGGGCACCGAAGGGGCCCCGTTGGCGGACATCCACGCCTGCGGCATATTTTAAAAGGTCGTTAACACTTTGTACTGGCGCCGCCTGAATGTCGTCACGCGTCAGTACAGTTACCATTCTCGCTGCCTGACCAAGTGCCAGGGGTGCGCGTGAGGCGGTGACTTCTATGTCATCAATGGTCAGCTCCTTGTCGATGCGGACGGTGTCTGCCGGTTCCTCGTCGGTACTGACGTTTCGGCTGGCTGCGGTGGCGTTGCGGAGCGTCGAAGCACTCAGGACGCTGATGACCACCACTCGTCCAAGACAGGCAAAGAGCGACCAGCCTTTATGCGTAAACTGCTTAAAGACCAGTGCCTTGCGCTGATTGAAAAGGGTTTTGTACATGATGTTCTGATATTTTGACGTGCAAAATTACAAAAAACTTTAAACTCTAAACACTAAACTCCAAACTTTTTTGTACTTTTGCAGCAATTATGAAAGATTCTGTACTGATACTTAGCGGTGGCATGGACAGCGTCACCCTGTTATATGACGAGCAGGAGCGCATCGCTCTGGCCGTTTCGTTCGACTATGGCAGTAACCATAATGCCAAGGAGATTCCGTTTGCCCGACTGCATTGTGAGCGTCTGGGCATCCGACACATCGTGATACCCCTTGACTTCATGGCAACCTACTTCAAGAGTTCGTTGCTCGAAGGAAGCGACGCCATCCCCGAAGGTCACTATGCTGACGAGAACATGAAATCGACGGTGGTGCCCTTCCGCAATGGCATCATGCTCTCGATTGCCGTGGGCATTGCCGAGTCGAATAATCTGAAATATGTGATGATGGCTAACCACGGTGGCGACCATACCATCTATCCCGACTGCCGCCCGGAGTTTGTCGAGGCGTTTGACGCAGCGGCCAGTGCAGGCACCTACGTCAACGTCCGTCTGCGCTCACCCTACACCAACATCACCAAGGGCGACATTGCCCGTCGGGGTAAGGCCCTGGGCATTGATTACCGTGAGACATGGAGCTGTTACAAGGGTGGTGAGCATCATTGCGGCAAGTGCGGTACCTGCGTGGAGCGCAAGGAAGCATTGGCTGAAGCAGGAATAGTAGATACAACAGTCTATGATGAGTAAGTGGAAAGAAAAATACCGTCAGTTTCGTGAGTGGCAGGAACGGCCCTATGAGGTGCAGCCTATGTCACAGGAAGAACACGATTGTGCGACATGCTCGACGCACTATACGGGAAACTACTGCCCGCGTTGTGGACAGTCGGCAAGCATCGGGCGCTATTCGTTCAAGAATGCCATCCTGTTGTTCCTGAATGTCTGGGGCTTGGGCAATCGTGGCATGTTCCGTACCCTACGCGATCTAATTTTCCGTCCGGGCTACATGATACGCGACTATCTGAGCGGCATGCAGATGGCTTATTTCCCACCGTTCAAGATGCTCTTCCTGCTGACGGCGCTGAGCGTTATCGTGGCACATGGCGTGAACCTGCGTGGTCGTACTGTTGACGATCAGCGGCAGGACGCCATCGATATAGTGGCGCAAAGCGGTGACGGCAGTGGCATTGAAATGCCAGTTCTTGATATGATTGATAGAACGGTGGACTTGCAGGAGCGTTTCCCGAATCTGCTGTCGCTGACAACCGTTTTCTGCCTTACGGTCTTTTATTATCTATTTTTCCGGAAGTCGAAGAATATTCCAGACTTGCGTTTCTCGGAGTTCCTCATTGCGATGGTATATACAGCCAATATGCTGACCATCTATGAGGTGACACTCGCGTTCCTGGGGGTAAATTCCACGTATGCGACTCTTGCATCGGTGCTGACGGTCATACCGCTGAAGCAATTGTCAGGCTTCAGCTGGACACGTACCATCCTGAGCATGGTAGCTGCTTTTACGATTTTCTATATTCTCGCAGTCTTCTTGGGGATTGTGATATATATCGCATTAACGTTGGCTGGCGTGATACCTCCTCCCGTCTTACCCGAATAAGGCACGCAGGGCTTCCTCGACCTTTCGCACGGGTACCAGTTCAATCTTGAACTTCTTACGGTTCAACCCTGACAGATTATACTTGGGGATGATAATATGGCTGAAACCGAGCTTCTCGGCTTCGGCAATGCGCTGTTCGATGCGTGCCACAGGGCGTACCTCGCCAGAGAGTCCCACCTCGCCACACATACACCAACCGCTTTCGATGGGCGTATCAACATTGCTCGACAACACAGCAGCGATGACTGAGAGGTCCATGGCCATGTCCGTCACGCGCAGACCACCAGCAATGTTCAGGAATACGTCCTTCTGCATGAGCTTGAAACCCACACGCTTTTCGAGCACAGCCAGCAGCATGTTCAGGCGACGCTGGTCGAAACCTGTGGCCGAGCGCTGCGGGGTGCCGTAGGCAGCCGAAGATACTAGTGCCTGTGTCTCAACGAGGAAGGGACGTACACCCTCGATGGCGCTGCTGATGGCCACACCCGAGAGACCGTCGTGGTCTTCGGTGAGCAACAGCTCCGAGGGGTTCGACACCTGCCGAAGTCCTGTCTGCTGCATCTCGTAGATGCCGAGCTCGCTGGTGCTTCCAAAACGGTTTTTGATGCTGCGCAGGATGCGGTACATATAGTGCTGGTCGCCCTCGAACTGGATAACCGTATCGACGATGTGCTCCAGAATCTTCGGGCCGGCCAAAGTACCTTCCTTGGTGATGTGGCCGATGAGAATGACGGGCACGCCGCTCGTCTTGGCAAAGCGCAACAGGGCAGAGGCACACTCCCGCACTTGGGCGATGCTGCCTGCGCTGGACTCTACGTCTTCCGTTGAGATGGTTTGTATGGAGTCGATGACGACAATCTCCGGTTTGATCTCCTTGATTTGCTCGAATACAGCTTCAAGTGAGTTTTCGCAGAGGATAAGGAAATTGTCTTGGCTGTTGGCTGTCAGTCGTTCGGCACGCATCTTCAGCTGGTGAGCACTTTCCTCGCCGCTGACGTATAGCACGCGCTTGTCTGTCAAGCCTAACATGGTTTGCAAGGAGAGTGTGGATTTACCGATGCCTGGTTCTCCACCCAAGAGCACGATACTGCCCGGTACTAGGCCACCGCCTAGGACGCGATTCAGCTCTGCGTCGTGCATGTCGATGCGTGGGTCATCGTGAGCTGAGATGTCACGAAGACGCAAGGCTGCGTTACGGGCTCTGCCTTGTGCTGTGCTGGCGCTGGTGGTTGCTATTTGCTGTCGGGTGTCGGCTACGCGAATCTCTTTAAACGTGTTCCATTGTCCGCATGCGGGACACTTGCCAATCCATTTCGGCGACTCCTGTCCGCAGTTCTCGCAAACGTATGCTATCTTGTCTTTTGCCATAACTGTTTATGCTTGTTCCGGTGCATGAAGAATAATGCTGGTGGCACCAATAGTAAAGAGGGTACCGTCTTCAATAACACGGCGCTCACGAGGGGGAATCTCTACATTATCTACAAAGGTGCCAGTATTACTGTTGCCGTCGCGTAGTACATAGCGCAAATGTCCTTGCTTGTCGCGACTGACGTTGAGCACACAATGGTTCAGATCTACGCTGGGGTCAACGGTCTCAATGGGAGTGTTGATGGGATTACCTTTCTGGTATCGGCCAATAACGTTGTCACCCATGCGCAGGTGAAGCGTCTGCTTGTAGTGGAAGACGTTTTCAATAACAATGATACTGCCATATTCGCCTGTGGGTTCACTATCGAGTCGCGCACGATTCTCGGCATTCTCCTCGCGTTGCGTGTTACGTAACTTTGAAACACCTATGCGGATGCCGAATTGCTTACCGCACTCCGGACATTGAAACACCAACGACTGGCCAGCTTCGTATCTGGTTTCATCGAAAGGAATAAAATGGTCACATTTGGGACAACGTACTCGTTTCATCGGCTTAACTCTCCACCTTCATCACCCATGCCTGGTCATACTCTTCATGGTCGCGTAACTTATTGACCATCTCATAGGCTGCACCTTGATTGGTGAAGTGGCCTACAATGACACGTGTTATTTTATTATGTACGTGGATGCGCGCATCGGTGTATCCCTGCTGATGAAGCAGTTTGACGAAGTTTTCGGCATTAACCTTTGACACCTGACTGGCCAACACAACGACATAAGCAGTCTGTGATGCCTCAACGGGTTGTGGGGTGACAACAGGTTCTGTCGTTTGGATACTTTCCTCTTCCTGCTGTTTTATGGTATCAACCTTTTCCACTACGCTTGCAGGCTCTTCGGTCATAATCGGGGCTGTGTCAATGACCACGGAAGGTTGTATGCTGCTATATGCCATTTGTGGATTGATGCTGTTGGAAACAGGCGTCGTGATAAGGAAGAAGGCTAAAATTGCAGCTGCTATGGCTACGGCATTACGTATCCATGCCACACGGATACTGATGGTCTTGGCCTCATCGTCATTTGACTCATCAATAGCCAATACGTTCTGCTCGACAGGCTCTTTCTTCTTCTCTTCCTGAACAGCAACGGGTAATTCCAGTTGTTCAATAACCTCGGCTTTGACAGGTCTCATCTCAAAAGAGCAAAGACCGTAATAGTCCGGTGTCAGAATGCCAGCCTCGTTAGGGGCAAATTCAATGTTACCTTCGAGGTTAACAGAGAGCGTTCCAATGTTGCTGAGCTCATAAAAACCTTTCTCACGGAGCTGTTTTTTTAGCTCGTTGACCTCGTCGTTAACTCTTTGTAAAGCTTCAGGGTAGCTGATAGAATAAGCTTCTATGTATGAGTGGATTAAAAGAGAATCGTTAATCTTTAGCTGCGGGTTGAATCCAAGCGTTCTGATGGGAGGAAGGAAGGAACCGTCCGTCTCATCATAACGTGCGCTGACATGATGTGCCATAAAACCACCAAAATCGGGAACGATGACACAATCATTGTCCAGCAAAAGTATCTCAATATGTCTTTCTAATTCAATCACGGTTGCAAAATTAAGGTATTTTCTTGATTTATGCAAGTAAAAAGCAAATTAAAACAAAAATTTTTTTCTGTTCGGAGAATTATTGCTATATTTGCACATCAATTAAACGTTGTTGCACGTATGAACTATATCGAAACGGAAATCAAAGGTATATACATCATAGTACCTAACGTCTTCCAAGATGCTCGGGGCTACTTTATGGAATCATGGAAACGCGCTGAATTTGAACAACATATTGGTGCGGTTGACTTTATTCAGGACAATGAGTCGAAATCGAGCTACGGCGTATTACGCGGTCTTCATTATCAGAAAGGTGATGCTTCGCAGGCCAAGCTTGTGCGTGTTATCAAGGGCCGTGTACTGGATGTGGCCGTTGACCTGCGCAAGAGCAGTCCGACGTTTGGGAAACATGTTATGGTTGAGTTGAGTGAAGACAATAAGCGCCAGTTTTTTATTCCGCGAGGTTTTGCCCACGGGTTCCTGGTGTTGAGCGACGAGGCTATCTTTACTTATAAGGTAGATAATGTATATGCTCCCCAAGCTGAGGCTGGCATACGCTGGAACGACCAGCAGCTGGGTATTAACTGGCCGATTGATCCGAAGGATGTGCAGACAAGCGAGAAAGACCTGAAGCAGCCGTTGTTTGCCGATGCCGAGTATTTTGAATAAATAATATCTAACTCACTTATAAAAAGAACTATTATGAATATTGCAATTGTTGGAACAGGTTATGTGGGACTCGTATCAGGTACATGTTTTGCCGATACAGGTGCCAATGTAACATGTATTGATGTGGATGAACAGAAAATTGAACGTCTGAAGAACGGTGATATACCCATTTATGAGCCAGGACTGGACGAATTGGTAACCAAGAACGTCAAGGCTGGACGATTGAAGTTCTCAACAGACCTTGCCAGCGTGCTCGACGATGTCCAGATTGTTTTCTCGGCCGTTGGAACGCCTCCTGACGAAGACGGTAGTGCCGACCTGAAATATGTGTTGCAGGTAGCTCGCACCATTGGTCAGAATCTGAACCATTATGTCGTGGTGGTCACCAAGTCAACAGTACCCGTTGGCACAGCCCGCAAGGTGCGCAAAGCCATCGAAGAAGAGTTAGAGAAACGTGGCGTAGATATAGAGTTTGACGTGGCCTCTAATCCTGAGTTCCTCAAGGAAGGTAATGCCATCAAGGACTTCATGTCGCCTGACCGTGTGGTTGTAGGTGTGGAGAGTGAACAAGCCAAGAAGGTGCTGACCAAGCTGTACAAGCCGTTCCTCATCAACAACTTCCGTGTAATCTTCATGGATATTCCTTCGGCAGAGATGACGAAATATGCTGCGAACTCGATGCTCGCAACCCGTATCTCTTTCATGAACGATATTGCCAACTTGTGTGAACGAGTAGGGGCAGACGTCAATATGGTTCGTGCCGGCATCGGTGCCGATACCCGTATTGGACGAAAGTTCCTGTATGCTGGTTGTGGATATGGCGGTAGCTGCTTCCCCAAGGATGTGAAAGCGCTCATCAAGACGGCTGACCAGAATGGTTATTCCATGGAAGTGTTGAAGGCTGTAGAGCGTGTAAACGAGAAGCAGAAGAGCGTGCTTTTCGAAAAACTTGTGAAGGCCTTTGGCTCAAAGGAGGCGCTGAAAGGCAAGACTGTTGCCATGTGGGGTTTGTCGTTCAAGCCTGAAACTGACGACATGCGTGAATCTACTGCATTGGTCATGATTGGTTTGCTGTTGGAAGCTGGATGTAATGTCCGTGCCTACGACCCTGTGGCTATGCCGGAATGTAAGCGTCGCATAGGTGACAAAGTGACCTATTGTAATGATATGTACGATGCTGTGCTCGATGCTGATGCCCTGTTGCTCCTGACCGAGTGGAAGGAGTTCCGTCTTCCCACGTGGGCTGTCATTAAAAAAGCCATGAAGCAGCCGTTGGTCATTGACGGTCGCAATATCTTCGACAGCGAGGATTTGGAAGAAAATGGCTTCGAGTACCATTGCATTGGTAAATAACGTAATTGTTTTAGATGAGAAGAATCTTCTATATTGTGTTTTGTCTCTTGCCTGTCTTCATTGCCTGTAAGCAGAAAGAGACGGCTACACCAGATGCCAGCGAGAGCAAGGAAGCAAAAGCCTTGCTCCAGGGTATTTGGGTGGATCAGGAGTCGGAGAGTGTTGTCTTCAAGGCGAAGGGCGACACAATCTTCTATCCGGACTCCGTCAGTCAGCCTGCCTATTTCAAGGTTATAAGCGATACCATGTTGATTGGCACCTCGAAGTATCCCCTGATTAAGCAGACGGAACATGTCATCTGGTTCCAGAATCAGAACGGTGACACCATCAAGCTCGTTAAGAGTGAGGAGGTTGAGGACTCGTTGAGCTTTTCGGACAAGCATCCGGATGTGCTGACGATGGGTGAGGTTACAAAACGTGATACGGTTATCGTCTATGGTAAGGACCGCTACCATTGTTATGTGGCCATCACCCCTACACAGAAAAAGATTGTATCCAGTTCCTATGACGATAGTGGCGTAGAAGTCAGCAATGTCTATTATGACAATGTTGTCAGACTAAGCGTCTTTCATGGTAATACCTGCCTTTACGGAAAGAATTTCCAGAAGAACGAGTTTAGCCGTTTTGTTCCTGATGGTTTTCTCAATCAGGCTATCCTAAGCAATGCGGAGTTTGACCATGCTGACGATGACGGAATCCATTTTAATGCCACCCTCTGCGCGCCCAATGCTGCCAGCTGTTATCTGGTGGAGGTAGTTGTGTCATACAAGGGACGTATCAATATGAACTTATTAGAAAAATAATAATATCATTTTGCCTATGAGAAAATTAGTATTGTTAGCACTGCTGTTGGGTACATTCTTCTTGATGGGGTGTAAAAGCAAAACTGGCAGACAGAACATTCAATATGCCCGTCCGGCTGTAGATACTGCCGCCGCCAATGATTTCAAGGAAGACGACGAATGGAAGGAGACTCCCATCATCGACGTTGGTAAGACTCCGGAACAGGAAGATTATGACCGTTTGCGCGACAACAAGACCAACGATGAGTTGGAGCGCATGTTGCAGGGCAAATAATAAACCTTATTGTTCTTCAGGCTTCATGGCATCGCCATTGCCCTGAGGCAATGGTGTGCCGTTTGCATTTTCTGCAGGCTGCTCATTGACCGGCTCTGTTTTCTCTGCAGGGATTTCCTCTCCCTCATACATGATTTCGTCCATGTCGAGACTGTCAACAAACAACGAGTCAGAATCGTTGGGTATGACATAACCTTGACAGCTATATAGGCTGGCGCTGATGTCATCACGTGCTGGCGAAAACTTTCCGTGATATTTTTTTAATGCAGGGTCGTTAAGTACAGACTGGAAGAAGTAGCCGCAAATGGGTAATGCCGTGCGGGAACCTTGTCCTAACTGTCCTGTGCGGAAATGGATACTGCGATATTCTCCGCCAACCCATGCGCCTGCCACCAGATGCGGGCTTACTCCAACGAACCATGCGTCGGAGTGATTGTTCGATGTACCAGTCTTTCCTCCAAAATCTGTATCAGGAGCACCGCTGACATATCCCCACAGACTCATGCTGGTTCCACCTGGCTCGCGCATGCCGCCCATGAGCATCTGCTGCATGAGGAAGGCGCTGCGATAGGGGATGGCTTGATGTTCCTCGGTGGGAGCCTTGTAAATCTCATTTCCCTCTCTGTCGAGAATACGTGTCACAAGCACAGGGTCGTGACGCATACCGTCATCAGCTACTGTTGCATAGCTGTTGACCAGTTCCAGCAGACTGACGTCGCTGGAACCTAAGGCAAGTGACGGGGTGGGGTCGAGGTCGCTGGTTATTCCCATGTTGTGGGCTGTGCGGGCAACGCGCTGGATACCTACTTCCTGTCCGAGTCTTACGGCAACCGAGTTGATGCTCTGTGCAAAGGCACTTTTCAGCGGCATATCGGCATTCGAGAATTTTCCGTTGGCATTGGTGGGCGTCCAGGTGCTTTTCTTTCCATGATCCATCACCTGCATGGAGAACAACTCGTCACGCCGGGTGTCACAAGGTGACATGCCCTGATTCATGGCTTCGGTATAGACAAAGAGCTTGAAGGTGGAACCTGGCTGACGCTTAGCTGTCACCTTGTCATATTTCCATGAGTTGAAGTCGATGTCGCCCACCCAGGCCTTCACTTCTCCAGTCTGTGGCTCTATAGCTACGAATCCGCAATGCATGAAGCTGACCATGTAACGGATAGAGTCCATGCTGCTGATTTCTTTTTCGATGGTACCATGCTCATAGTCGAAGAGCTTGACCTTGTGGGGCAGGTTCATGTAATAGTTCACCGAGTCGAGATTGTTGTCGTATTTCTGCATCAGGAACTTGTAGTAAGGCTGACGCTTGGCAAGGTCCTCGATGAAGTGGGGAATCTCCTGCTGACGTTCATCACGCCACGGGTTCATGCCGCTCCAATGCGCGTCGAAGTTCTGCTGCACCTGTCGCATCTGCTTGATAGCTGCCTGTTCAGCATATTTCTGCATCCTTGAGTCGATGGACGTGTAAATCTTCAGACCGCTTGTATAGAGGTCAAGGCCATTGTCGATGCACCATTCTTTCAGCTCATCAGCCACGGCCTGACGGAAATAGAGTGCTTGACCGTCGTAGTTCGATTCCACGCTGTAGTCGAGTTTGATGGGCTTCAGTTTCAGCGTGTCATAGGCTTCCTGTGTCAGATGGCCGTGCTCCCGCATGTTGTTCAGTACCACGTTGCGGCGCTTCAGGCTGTTTTCGGGATTGATGCGAGGGTTATAGTAGGTGGTGGCCTTCAGCATACCTACAAGAATGGCTGCCTGGTCGGCTGTCAGTTCCTTCGGCGTAATGCCGAAATAGGTTTTGCAGGCAGTCTTGATGCCGAAGGAGTTGGAGCCGAAATCCACCGTGTTGGCATACATGGTAAGAATCTCCTGCTTGCTGAAGAACATCTCAATCTTCGTGGCAGTAATCCACTCCTTGCTCTTCATGATGAGCATTTTTACTCCAGGAATATAGCCAAGGAGACCAGTGGAGTACTGCGTGCGTACACGGAACATATTTTTTACCAACTGCTGCGTGATGGTGGAGGCACCGCGTGCATCGTGATGTACGACATAGTCTTTTGCCGCAGCCGCCACACCACCAAAGTCAATACCGAAATGGTGGTAGAAACGTTCATCTTCCGTTGATATGAGCGCTTCCCAAAACACGGGGTTCACATCTTCATACTTTACCGGCGTGCGGTTCTCGCTGAAGTATTTACCCATGAGCTTTCCGTCAGCAGTATATATCTCTGATGCTTCGGCTGTTACAGGGTTCATGATGGCACCCAGACCAGGTGACTTTCCAAACAGCCAGAGGAAGTTGATGTCAACAGCTCCCAGAAAAAGTAGAAATGCTACAATCATCGACGCGAAGGCAACAGCGGTCTTCGTGTACCATGCTTTTCCTTTATACAATCCTTTATACCATGTCCATGCTTTTGCAAGGTACTGGCTTACCTTATTTAATATCTTTTTCATCTTCACGAGGAAATATATTTCAGTAATTGTTTTTTATCGTCAGGATGGAACCAGCGTACATCTTCATCACGCTTGAACCATGTCAGCTGCTTACGGGCATAGCGGCGGGTGTTGCCCTTGATGCGCTCCACAGCTTCTTCGAGCGGCCAAACGCCATCCATATAGTCAAACAACTCTTTGTACCCCACCGTATTCAAGGCATTCAACTGACGCTTGGGGTAGAGCCCTTGTGCTTCCTCCAACAGTCCCTTGCTCATCATCTCGTCCACACGCGCATTAATTCTGTTGTAGAGCTCCTCACGTGGACGGTTTAGTCCTATTTTGATAATACGAAAGGGGCGTTCTCTTTGCTGTTGTGTACGGAATGAGGTATAGGTTCGTCCTGTCTGATGACAGATTTCCAGCGCATGAATAACTCTTCGCGTGTTTTTACGATCTACTACCTCGTAGTGCTCAGGGTCAAGTTGTCGCAGCTCTTCACAGAGCGCTTCCAGCCCCTCCGTCTCCAGTCGTTCCTTCATCCTGACGCGAATATCGTCGCGAATGGTTGGAATGTCGTCAATACCTTTGCAAACAGCATCTATGTACATCATAGAGCCCCCGCTCATGAGTGCCAGATCCGAGTCCTTGAAATGACTATCTAGATAGGTGAGTACTTCTTGCTCATACATGGAGGCATTATAGTATTCTTCAATGCTTTTGGTTCCCACAAACAGGTGTTTGGCAAGCGCCAGTTCCTCTGTCGTGGGTGATGCTGTGCCAATCTTGAGTTCACGATATATCTGTCGTGAATCGGCATTGATGATGGGAATGTCGTAGTGACGGGCAATGTCAATGGTCAGCTTTGTTTTTCCTACTGCCGTAGGCCCGGTAATGACAATGAGCGCCTTAGCGGATGACACCTCTCTTCGAGTTTTCTATGAATGAGCAGATATACTCTACTTCCTTTGAGTCTGGATACTTGGCTCGCGCTTCGGCAATGCCGTCCTTCAGTACACCTTTTGCATAGATAATGCGATAGGCATCATGGATGGCTTCGATGACGTCGTTGCTGAATCCACGACGACGCAGACCTATGAGGTTCACACCTGCATAGCGTACGGGCTCCTTACCTGCGATTACATAGGGAGGAATGTCCTGACTGGTGCGTGAACCGCCTTGGAACATAATGTAACTGCCAACCTTGCAGAACTGGTGGAACAGACAGGTGGCAGAGATGATAGCAAAATCATCTACTTCCACCTCACCGGCAAATTTCGTAGAGTTACCGATGATGCAGCCGTTGCCAATGACACAATCATGAGCCACGTGCATGTTCTCCATCAACAGATTGCCTGAGCCTACAACGGTCTTGCCCTTCGAGGCGGTACCGCGACTAATGGTGACGTTTTCGCGGATGGAGTTGTTGTCGCCAATCTCGCAGGTGGTCTCTTCACCCTTGAACTTCAGGTCCTGAGGCTTGGTGGAAATGCTGGCTCCCGGGAAGAACTCATTGTTGTTACCGATGCGTGCACCGAAATGAATGGTAACGTTGTTCAGGAACTTATTGTTGTCGCCGATGACGACGTTCTTGTCTATCACGCAGAAGGGACCGATGACGTTGCCGTCGCCGAGCTTTGCCTCAGGGTCAACCACTGCTAAAGGATGTATCTGATTCATTTGTTATTCTTTATATGTGAAACACCCATGACGGGTGTATCAAATTAATAATTATTTCTAATTTCCTTTTTCAAAAATCCATGAATATGTGTCTCCGTTCTCAATAATATAGTAAATACGGAGTTGCTGGTTATTGAAACTATACTTGTATAGATTAGATTGGTTGTTTTTACTATCTATAATAGTAATTTCCTTTGATGTTTTGTTAACAGAGTATTTATAATCTCCCTGTCCATTTACAAGTGTAACTTGATAGACTCCACTTGTTTGATAAGTAGTAAATTCAACATGCAAGATTCCATTTCTTTTAAAGGTAAAAGCACTGCCTTTAAATTCATTGCCATCATAATTACTCATTTGCTGCAATATCCATGTCCCAACAATCTCAGAATCATCTATGATTATTTCATCCAAATCATCTATTACATCCAATCCATCTTTGTCGTCGCTCCCGCAACTTGCAAATGAAATAGCAATTATTGTGGTAAGAAATAAAATAAAAAACTTAAATGTTTTCATCTTGCTTATTTGTTCTTAACGATTTGTGCAGTAAACGTAGCTTCTGCCACTATGTGGTCTCCTACGAAGATGTAGCCCTTCATCGAGGAGATGCCGTGACGGACAGGTGCCAAGAGGTCAACTTTAAAAATGAGCGTGTCTCCAGGAACAACCTTCTGACGGAACTTCACGCCGTCAATCTTCATGAAGTACGTTGACCAGCGGTCAGGTTCCTCCAGCGTGTTCAGTACCAGCAGTCCGCCGCACTGTGCCATTGCTTCTACCTGCAGCACACCAGGCATGACGGGCTCTTCGGGGAAATGTCCCTGGAAGAAAGGCTCATTGCCTGTTACGTTCTTGATGCCGACAATGCTCGTAGCGCCTAATGCCACGACCTTATCTACAAGCTGCATGGGATAGCGGTGGGGCAGCAACTCGCGGATGCGGTTGATGTCCATGATGGGCTCCTCGTTGGGATCGTAGATAGGAGCCTGTATCTCGTGCTTGCGGATTTCCTTGCGAATCAGTCGTGCAAACTTGTTGTTGATGGTGTGGCCGGGACGTGTGGCAATGATGCGTCCCTTGATGGGCTTGCCGATGAGCGCCATATCGCCGATGATGTCGAGCAGCTTATGGCGTGTGCATTCGTTGTCCCACTGTAGCGGCTTGTGCTGAATGTAGCCCAGCTCGTTGGCGTCGCGGTGTTCTATGTGCAGCATGTCTGCCAGCATGTTCAGACGCTCCTGCGTGGTTTGGCGCTCGTAAATGACGATGGCGTTGTCCAAGTCGCCGCCCTTGATGAGGTTGGCCTGCAGAAGAGGCTCGATGTCGCGTACAAATACGAAGGTACGGGCAGCGGCAATCTCTTTGGAATAGTTCTCCATCTTGTCGAGCGTAGCGAACTGGCTGCTGATGAACTTTGATTCGAAAGAGCACATGGCTGTAATCGAGAACTCATTATCCGGCAGGATGGTGATGCATGAGCCTGTCTGTTCGTCTTTCACTTCCAGCTTCTTACGAATGATGTAGTAGTCCTTGGGGGCGTTCTGCTCCTCAATGCCAATCTCCCTGATTTTCTCCACGTATTGGATAGCACTACCGTCCAGAATGGGAAATTCTGGTCCGTTAACCTGTATCAGACAGTTGTCGATGCCTAAGGCGTAAAGTGCCGAAAGACCGTGTTCCACGGTTGATACACGTATGTCGCCTTTTCCCAGTACGGTACCGCGCTGTGTGTCAATCACATTTTCGGCGATAGCCTCAATGACGGGTTCTCCTTCTAAATCAATACGTTGAATCTTGTAACCCGTATTTTCGGGTGCAGGATTAAAGGTTACTGTGAGGTTCAGTCCTGTATGCAGTCCTTTTCCGAAGAGAGAGAAACTGCCTTTCAGAGTCTTTTGTTTCATATCGTTGTTATTTCTTTTTCAGTTCTTCAATCTCCCTGCGCAATGCAGCAATCTCGCGATACATGTCAGGCAACTTCTTGTAGAGTGCCTTGGCCTTGAAGAAGGTCTTGGTGTCCATGTGCGGCGAACCGATGAGCGTTTCGCCGTTGCCTTTCGTGTCACCGATAACGCCACATTGTGCACCTACCATCGTGCGGTCAGCCACATGGATATGACCGGAGAAACCAGCCTGTCCACCTACCATACACCAGGAGCCAATCTTTGTGCTGCCAGCCATACCGACCTGTGCCGACATGACCGTGTTTTCACCAATCTCACAGTTATGGGCTACTTGAATGAGGTTGTCCAGTTTCACCCCCTTGTGGATAACGGTCTGTCCCATGGTGGAACGGTCGATACAAGTGTTGGCGCCGATTTCCACGTTGTCTTCAATGATGACGATACCCAGCTGGGGAATCTTGTCGTAGCCTTCCTGACCAGGGGCAAAACCGAAGCCGTCAGCACCGATGACGCTACCTGCATGGATGGTGACATTCTTACCAATCCGACAGCCGTCGTAGATGCATACATGGGGGAATATCTTGGTGCCGTCGCCAATCTTCACACCGTCACCGATGTAGGCAAATGGGGCGATGTACACGTCCTTCCCGATTTCTGCGGTTTTCGAAACAAAGGCCAGCGGGTCAATGCCAGTCTTCTTGGGAAGCGTCGAGGCATAGAGCTGCAACAGCTTGGCCACGCACTCATAGGCGTTCTTCACGCGAATGAGCGTAGCCTTGACCGGCTTTTCCAGCTCCACGTCTTCGTTGATGAGTACGACAGACGATTTGGTCTCATAAACGTAGTGAGTATATTTGGGATTCGACAGGAACGAAATGGCTCCGGCCTTTCCTTCTTCAATCTTCGCGAAAGTGTTTACTGAGGCATTTTCGTCGCCTTCAATGCGGCCGCCTACTAAGTCTGCAATTTGTTTGGCTTTAATTTCCATTGACAATATTTTTTAATATTGGGTGCAAATATACGAAAAAAGTTTCATATACGCTGATAACATAGGTAATATTTTCGTATTTTTTTGGAAAGTAGTTGCACATTTAAGATTTCTGAAGCCTCTGAGATGTCTTTTACCGTGCCGTCTTTGTACAGAATGCCGATGCTGTCATCGGCAGGATTATACATGTCCTTGCCTATTTCTGCCACATACATCAGGTACTCTGCTTCCTCCTCGCCAATGTTGAAATGAGTGGCTATCTGGTGGCGAATGCCGTCTATTTCCTCTTTTGTCGGAGGCTCCTCGCGCACCTCGACATGGAACAGCCTGCGGTCGAGCATGTCAGTCGCCAGAAGTGAGAGAATGCGGTCGTCGGCATGCTTCCAGGCCTTCAGCGCACTCCAGATGTCCGAGTCGTCCAGTTCGGCATACATCTGCAGCGCCTCCTCGTGGCAGGCAAACCATTCTGCGTCAATGTCATTCTTCAGAAAGTAGGCCAGCGAGGGTGGGGCATAGAGGTCGAATCCCTGCTGCACCAGCTCCTTGGCACGTCTCAGCGTATTGATGAGCACTTTCTCATAGCCTACGGCCGTGCGGTGCAGATAGACCTGCCAGTACATCAGCCGGCGGGTGGTCAGGAAGTTCTCGATGGAGTAGATGCCCTTGGCATCGACCACCAGTCGCTCGTCCTTCACGTTGAGCATCTTGATGATGCGTGCCGAGCCGATATTTCCCTCTGTCACACCAGTATAGAACGAGTCGCGCCGCAGGTAGTCCAGTCGGTCCATGTCCAGCTGGCTGCTGATGAGCTGGTGGAAAATCTTGTTGGGGTATTCGTCCTTGAAGATGGCAACGGCCAGATTCAGTTGGCCGTTCAGGTCGCGGTTGATCTGTTCCATCATCATCAGCGAGATGTCTTCGTGCGATATGCCGTTGATAAGCGTATGCTCCAGCACATGCGAGAACGGGCCGTGGCCAATGTCATGCATCAGAATGGCTGCTTCAACGGCTTCTGCTTCAGAGTCGAAAATATAGACCCCCTTCTCCGTCAACGACTTAACAGCCTCCGACATCAGGTGGAAAGCACCCAGCGAGTGCTGGAAACGGGTATGTCGTGCACTGGGATAGACGACCGAGGCCAGTCCCAACTGATTGATGCGGTTCAGACGCTGGAAGTAGGGGTGCTGTACGATGTCATAGAGTAGTCCTCGAGGAATCTTGATAAACCCGAAAACAGGGTCGCTGATGATTTTATGCGTATTCATTTTGTTAAATTTGTGTGCAAATTTACAAAATAATGCCGAATTATTCGTACTTTTGCAGCATAAATCGTCTTAACAATGGAAGAAAACGTCATTACCAGCTTGCAGAATGCACGAGTAAAGCGCCTTGTGCAGCTACAGCAGAAGTCCTCTGAACGTCGTCGCTCAGGGCTTTTTGTCGTTGAAGGACAACGTGAGCTTATGCATTGTGTAGAAGCAGGTTACGAGGTGGAGGAGGTCTATATGCTTGAAGGTGGATGGTGGAAGGTTGAAGGTTTTTCTCCCGCCGTCTTTACTGTCTCTCCTCAGGTCTATGAGAAGATGGCCTATCGTGGCTCTACCGAGGGCGTCATCGCTACCGTTCGCCAACGCAATTTGACACTTGTCGATTTGCAACTGCCTGCTAATCCCCTCATCATGGTGCTCGAGAGCGTTGAAAAGCCTGGTAATCTGGGTGCTGTGCTGCGTTCTGCCGATGCTGCGAAAGCCGATGCCGTCGTTATCTGCGACCCGCTGACCGACCTGTATAATCCCAACCTCATCCGAGCTTCTCTGGGAGCCGTTTTCAGCGTTCCCCTCGTTGCCTGTAGTTCAGAGGAATGCATCGCTTTTCTCAAGCAACGGAATATACAGATCCTAACTGCCCAACTGCAGGACTCCAGCCTTTATTACGATACCGATATGCGTCGTGCTACGGCTCTTGTCATGGGTACTGAATCAACGGGCCTTACTGACGTTTGGCGACAGGCTGCCGATGCCCATATCCGCATACCCATGTTGGGTCGGATGGACTCTCTAAATGTCTCTGTTTCAGCTGCTATTTTGCTCTTTGAGGCCGTTCGTCAACGCACAAAATAGCCGATGTGCCGCGTGATGCCTTGTGCCGTCAAAGTCTTGAGCCTGTAGTAACCCTGCGGAATCCCGCTCACGTCTATCTGACGCTTGTTCTGGTGGGTGGCAATAATGGTTCCCTGCATGGTCTCCACAATCAAGTATTCCGCATCCTCGAAGCCATTGGGAACGGTCAGCGTCTGACCGTCGCAAGGCAGCGTCTGCACGGTAATGGCAGAGGTCGTCGGCGCTGGAGCTGTAGGTGCGTTCACGTCCTGACAGGCCGGTCCCTCGTTGCCGTAACGGTCAATGGCTGTAACGGCGTAGTGGCGGTTGGCTGACGGAATGTTGCATGATGTTCCCATGACGCGCGTGGCCACAAGATTCCTGGCATCTTCAGTATCTACGGGCGACTGCTCCGAGGCGTATATATTATATAAGGTATAGCTCTCGCGTGCAGGAACGCTGGCCCAGGTCAGCTGGTTGCCGTTAAGCTTCACGTAAGTAGGCGCCTCGGGTACCTCTCCGTGTTCCCAGGTCATGGGTGGCACGAGGGCAGGGTAGCGGTCAAACTCGTTGACAGAGAATTCATAGACGCCCTTCGTGTTGTCCGTAAAGAACTTGCTACGGAAGTGGGCGTGGCCGAGTCCGAGGTCTCTGAGGACATACATCTGACGTCTCATCTCCTCGATGGGCCAGTTCTGCTGTCGCTTGTCGAGCATGTAGGTGCCCAGACCGCCGGCAATGATGCGTCCGCTGGTATGCTGCTGCCAGTCGATGGCGAAGGGATAGAAGTGGTCGCCCTTGAAGTACATCATGGGGAACAGCGCGTCCATCAGACCGTCTTTGAGCCAGCCCTGAGCGTCCTGACAAACCTTCGAATAGGCGTTCCATCCTCGGCTGCTGTAGCGCGCCAGGTCGTCGAACTTGCCAATCGGCGAACAGCTATACATCACCCAGGGCTTCACGCTCTTCACGGCATCACGGATGGTGCGCACAATGTGGGTGATGTTGCGTCGTCCCTCGTTGCGAGGCACGGTAATCTTCCATGTTTCCGGATAGCGGATATAGTCCAGATGAATACCGTCAATATCGTACTTTTCTGTTATTTCCTTGCAGATACGAGCCAGATACTCAGCCGTTTCCGGACGTTCGGGGTTCATGAATCCCTCGTCACCAATCTTGCGGATGGTGTTAGGCATCTTCTGGCGCAGCATCTTTGTGGCAGGACTGTTCCACTTGCCCACCGGCAGCGTCACCACCCAAGCGTGACACTCCATACCGCGCTTGTGACACTCGTCGATGCAGAACTGCAGCGGGTCGTAGCCAGGCGACTTGCCCGTCTTGCCCGTCAGGTACTCGCACCAAGGCTCTATCTCGCTGGGGTATATCATGCTGGCACGCACTCGCGTGTGCATCAGCACCGTATTGATGTTGGCAGCCTTCAGCTGATCCAGAATCTGGCACAGATCCTGCTGCTGTCGGCGCATCGAAGCCTCATCGGTAGCCAGCGTGCGTGGCCAGTCAATGCCTCCGATGACCGTAACCCACACGGCTCTCATCTCCTGTTTTGGTACTCTCGGCTGTGCAGTCAATGACAGTACACCTATATATAATAAGGTGAAAACAATTGCAATTTTTCTCATATTGGCGACAAAGGTAGTGAAAACCGAGCGAAGAACAAAATAAATCCAAATTTATTTTATCTTCCGAGGTGCATCCTACCTTCGACCGTCATGAAATTAATGGCAAGGCTACAAGAAAATGCTCTTTTTATTTTGTTCATTACGAATAATTCATTATCTTTGCCAACGGAAAATATTGTTGAATCCTAAAAACAGAATTGCCTATGGGCTGAGATAAATATAAAAAGGACATATGTTTTTCTTTTTATGTCTTATCGAAGAATGCCTCTTTGCAATCTTACTGCAACTTGGACGCGGAACTTCACTATTCAGTTAAAGGGCACAAACAAACTGATAAATGCCTATACTGGCTATGCCGATGCTATCATTATCCCTGGAGTATCGGGCATCAACATCACCATTACTGGTGATGGAAGCCTTGAAGTTTCGTCGTTGAATTGGTATGCTATTGCTCTGCGAGGTGGCAAACTAACGATAGACAACACGACGGTCAAGTTCAGTGGTGACATATACTCAATTAACAAAAACGGTTCGAGTGCCGACATCGTTATATCTAATGGGTCTTCAAACATCGAAGGCGTAAACTGTGAATCAATAACTGATAAGCGGTTTTATACTATTGATGGTATGACATTACCGGACAAGCCGACGCAGACGGGTGTGTATATCCAGAATGGCCGTAAGGTCGTGATTAAGTAAGGAAACGCCACCTCTTTAGCATGAAGACGGCACTTCTCCGAGCGAGAGGTGCCGTTTCTTCGTATCGAAGGTGCTGAGTTTCCTATCTTCCGACTATAGTCAGCAGACCTTCCGACTATAGTCAGCAGATCTTCCGACTATAGTCAGCAGTTCTTCCGACTATAGTCAGCAGTAAAGAAAGTGCCGTCCTCTGCGATGGAAAGTCGGCACCTCCGTGACGGAGAGTCGGCATCTGAAGCCTGGAAATATAAAGAAAAACACGTTTTCCCTTTGTATTTTGCTCGGTTTTTTGTACTTTTGCCGTCGAAAAATAGTGTTATGGGAATATTCGGTTTTTTTAGCAAGGACAAAAAAGAGACTTTAGACAAGGGCTTGGAGAAGACCAAGACCAGTGTTTTTGATAAGATAGCGCGCGTGGTAGCCGGCAAGTCGAAGGTAGATGACGACGTGCTCGACGACCTCGAAGAGGTGCTGATCACGAGTGACGTGGGTGTTGATACGACGCTGAAAATTATCCGTCGTATTGAGGAACGCGTGGCCCGCGACAAGTATGTGAGCACCAGCGAGCTGAACGGCATCCTGCGTGAGGAAATTGCCGCCCTTCTGGCGGAGAACAATTCTGAGGACAATGCCGACTGGGATCTGCCCAGCGACCATAAGCCCTACGTCATCCTGGTGGTTGGCGGGAACGGGGTGGGCAAGACTACGACCATCGGCAAGCTGGCCTGGCAGTTCAAGCAGGCTGGCAAGAAGGTCTATCTGGGAGCAGCTGATACGTTCCGTGCCGCTGCTGTGGAACAGTTGTGCATCTGGGGCGAGCGGGTAGGAGTGCCTGTGGTGAAGCAACAGATGGGCTCTGACCCTGCCTCGGTGGCTTTCGACACGTTGCAGAGCGCCAAAGCCAATGGTGCCGATGTGGTACTCATTGATACGGCAGGACGTCTGCATAACAAGGTGGGACTGATGAATGAGCTGAAGAAAATTAAGGATGTGATGAAGAAAGTGCTGCCCGAGGCTCCTGACGAGGTGATGCTTGTGCTGGACGGCTCGACGGGACAGAACGCCTTTGAGCAGGCCAAGCAGTTCTCGGCCGTGACGCAGATAACAAGCCTGGCCATCACGAAACTTGACGGAACGGCCAAGGGTGGTGTGGTCATCGGCATCAGCGACCAGCTGAAGGTGCCCGTGAAATATATCGGACTGGGTGAGGGCATGAAGGACTTGCAGCTCTTTGACCGCAAACAGTTCGTGGATTCACTTTTTGCCAAGGAATGAAACAACAGACGATAGACTTCATATCGCTTGGATGCTCAAAGAACCTGGTGGACAGCGAGCGCCTGATGGCTATGTGCGAGGCACACGGCTTCCGCTGCACGCATGACAGCGATGACCCTCAGGGCGAAATCGTGGTTATCAACACTTGCGGATTCATTGCCGATGCCAAGGAGGAAAGTATCAATACGATTCTTGAATTCGTGCAGGCAAAGGCTGAAGGACGTGTTAAGCGTATCTACGTGATGGGTTGTCTGTCAGAACGTTATTTGGCTGACCTTGAAGCGGAAATTCCTGAGGTTGACGGTTGGTATGGCAAGTTCAACTACGAGCAACTCATCAATAGTTTAAACTCTCAACTCTCAACTCTCAACTCTCAACTAAGAAAACTCACCACCCCCAGTCATTACGCCTACCTGAAAATCAGCGAGGGCTGTGACCGTCATTGTGCCTACTGCGCTATACCTATTATTACTGGTCGTCATAAGAGCCGTCCGATAGAGGAGATTCTCGACGAGGTGCGCTGGCTGGTCGGTCAGGGTGTCAAGGAGTTTCAGGTCATTGCCCAGGAACTGACGTATTACGGTATCGATATTGACGGACAGCAGCATATTGCCGAACTGATAGAAAAGATATCGGATATTGAGGGTGTGGAATGGATACGTCTGCATTATGCTTATCCTGCACATTTCCCGATGGACTTGTTGCGGGTAATGCGTGAGCGAAAGAACGTGTGCAAGTATTTGGATATTGCTCTACAACATATCAGCGACTCGATGCTGACACGCATGCAGCGGCATATCACCAAACAGGAAACGTACGACCTCATTGAGACGATGCGTCGCGAGGTGCCGGGCATCTGTCTGCGTACGACGCTGATGGTGGGTTTCCCAGGAGAGACGGACGAGGACTTCGGTGAACTGGTGGATTTTGTCAAATGGGCACGTTTTGAGCGCATGGGCGCCTTTGCCTACAGCGAGGAGGACGGAACGCCCTCTGCCAAGCTGTATAAAGACGATGTGCCTGAGGAGGTGAAACAGCAGCGACTGGACCGTCTGATGCGTGTGCAGCAGCGCATTGCTGCAGAACTGGAAGCAGAAAAGGTGGGACAGGTGATGCGTGTCATCATTGACCGCCTGGAGGGTGACTATTTCATTGGACGAACGGAGTTCTCTTCACCCGAGGTTGATCCCGAGGTGCTGATTCCTGTTGCGGAGGGGCTGTCTGTCGGCAGCTTCTATGACGTAAAGATAACTGATGCTGAAGAATTTGATTTATACGCTACGACCATGATATGAATAACAAGGAATTTATTAGTGAGTTGTCAGCCCGCATGGGGTATAGCGCAAGTGACACGCAACGACTGGTCACCAATCTGGTGAATGCCATGAGTGACGGTTTTCTGGAAGATAATGCCGTCATGGTTCCCAACTTCGGAACGTTCGAGGTGAAAAAGAAGATGGAGCGCATTATGGTGAATCCATCAACGGGTCAGCGCATGCTGGTACCGCCCAAACTCGTATTGGGCTTCAAGCCGAGTGAAACATGGAAAAATAAACTAAGGCAAGGAGGACAGGAATAATGGGAAAGGTGACAATACAGGAGATAGCTGCCGTTCTTGTTGAGCGGAATGGTCTGAAATCCCGTGAAGCGGAACGCTTTGCCGCAACCATGTTCAGCGTGATTCGTGAAGGGCTGGAACGTGACGGACAGGTCAAGGTCCGTGGTCTTGGAACCTTCAAGATTATCGGGGTCGGTGCACGCGAGAGTGTCAGCGTCTCGACAGGTGAGCGTGTGGTGATTGCCGGTCATGACAAGATATCCTTCACGCCCGATGCCACGATGAAAGAACTGGTGAACAAGCCTTTCTCACAGTTCGAGACGGTGGTACTGAATGATGGCGTGGAGTTTGATGAAATACCAGAGCCTGAGCCGGAACCTGTCGTAGAACCAGAACCGATGGTTGCTCCTTTGATGGCTGTGGCAGAACCAGAGCCGGAAGTTGAACCAGAACCAGAACCAGAATCAGAACCTGAGCCAGAGCCAGAACCAGAGCCAGAAGTTGAACCAGAGCCGGAGGCCGAACCTGAAAAAGAAGCAGAGCCAGAACCTGAGCCTTTGGAAGAAGAGGAAGAAGGTTCTAATACCTGGAAATGGGTGTTGGGTGTCTTAGGTATCCTGCTGTTGATGTCTGCTTCGGCTGCTGTCGGCTATTATGTAGGTCTGAAACATGGAAAGCAGCAGCCGGCAGAGCCTGTAGTGGCTGCTGATTCAACAGCCATAGCTCCTGCGGCTGACAGTACCAAGGTCGATACCACAGCCGTTGACACGACAGCTACTGTTGCCCCACAGCCGGAGCCGGTAAAGGAAGAACCGAAACCAGAAGCCGTAAAGCCTGTGGAAGCAAAGCCTGACAAATATGCAGAGATGGATCCTCGCGTGAAGCACGGCGCCTATCGTATTGTGGGTGATGATTTTACTGTAACGGTAAAAGCCGGAGAAACGACTGCACGTATCGCTAAGCGTACACTGGGAGCTGGCATGGAGTGCTACATCGAAGTGTATAACGGTATTAAGTCGAATGCCGAGTTAAAAGAAGGCCAGATTGTCAAGATTCCTAAGCTGGAGTGGAAGAAGAAAAAGAAGTAGCCTTTAAAGACTTTTAGATGATTTAATATTTATTACATGCGCAATTTGCTTGTATAACGGGCAAATTGCGTACTTTTGCACGCACAAATCTAAAAATAAATAATGTAAGAACTATGGCAGAAGCTATTGACATTAGAGAACTGAATATGCGAATTGAGCAGCAAAGCGCATTCGTAACAAACCTGACGACGGGCATGGACCGCGTCATCGTAGGACAGAAACATCTGGTTGACACCTTGCTCATCTCATTGCTGAGCGACGGACATATCCTGCTGGAAGGTGTGCCAGGACTTGCAAAGACCTTGGCCATCAAGACGCTGGCACAGCTGATTGATGCGAAGTATTCTCGCATACAGTTTACGCCAGACCTGTTGCCTGCCGACGTCATCGGTACGATGATTTATTCACAGAAGGAAGAGAAGTTCCAGGTGAAGAAAGGTCCCGTGTTTGCCAACTTCGTGCTGGCAGATGAAATCAACCGTGCTCCGGCAAAGGTGCAGAGTGCCTTACTGGAGGCCATGCAGGAGAAACAGGTGACGATCGGCAGTGAGACGTTCGAACTGCCCAGCCCGTTCCTGGTAATGGCTACGCAGAACCCGATAGAGCAGGAGGGTACCTATCCGCTGCCTGAGGCACAGACAGACCGTTTCATGATGAAGGTGGTTATTGACTACCCGACATTGGACGAGGAGAAGAAGATTATCCGCGAGAACATTCAAGGTGCGCTGCCTACGGTAACACCTGTGACTACGGCTGATGAGATTCTGCGTGCCCGTTCGGTGGTACGTGAGGTCTATTTGGACGAGAAGATTGAGCAGTACATTGCCGATATCGTCTTCGCTACCCGCTATCCTGACCGCTATGGTCTGAAGGATATGAAGGATATGATTTCGTTTGGAGGTAGTCCCCGTGCATCCATCAATCTGGCCAAGGCCAGTCGTGCTTACGCGTTTATCAAGCGTCGCGGCTATGTGGTGCCTGAGGATGTTCGTGCTGTGGCTCACGACGTGCTGCGTCACCGTATCGGTCTGACCTACGAGGCTGAGGCTTCTAACGTGACGAGCGAGGAAATCGTTTCAAAGATTATCAATAAGGTAGAGGTGCCCTGATGGAAACCAGCGAACTGATAAAAAAGGTACGCAAGATAGAAATCAAGACGCGCGGGCTGAGCTCGAACATCTTTGCAGGACAATACCATTCTGCGTTCAAGGGACGCGGTATGGCATTCTCGGAGGTGCGTGAGTATCAGTTTGGCGATGATGTGCGCGACATTGACTGGAATGTGACTGCCCGTTTCCATCGTCCTTATGTCAAGGTGTTTGAAGAGGAGCGTGAACTGACCGTGATGTTGCTCATTGACGTCAGCGGTAGTCTTGACTTCGGCACTAGTCGTCAGATGAAGCGTGACATGGTGACGGAGATTGCTGCCACGTTGGCTTTCTCGGCTATCCAGAACAACGACAAGATTGGTGTTGTGTTTTTCTCGGATCATATTGAGAAATACATCCCGCCGAAGAAAGGTCGTAAGCACATTCTGTATATCATTCGCGAGATGCTTGACTTCAAGCCTGAGAGCCGTCGTACCGATGTGCGTGGTGCCCTGGAGTTCATGACCAGTGTGGCCAAGCGCCGTTGTACGGCTTTCGTGTTGAGTGACTTCTTCGACCGCAAGGACTTCCTGCAGCCGCTCACCATCTGCAACCGTAAACACGACGTGGTGGCTATTCAGGTCTATGACCCGCGTGCAAAGATGTTGCCTGATGTCGGATTGCTGCGCGTGGTGGATGCCGAGACTGGTCACGAACAGTATATCGACACGTCGAGCCGCCGCCTGCGTGAGGCTCATACGCGTTTCTTCACGCAACGCCAACAGTTGTTGAGTGAGACGTTCAACAAGAGTAATGTAGATCATGTGAGCATTGCTACCAACGAGGACTTTGTTAAGGCGCTGCTCATGCTCTTTAAACAACGAAGCTGATGAAAAAACTATTCCTGATATTCCTGCTGACAGCACAGGTCTTGCTCGTTGCAGCACAGGTTTCTGTCGAAGCCCGTATCGACTCCATAGAGATGATGATGGGCGAGCAGGTACATGTGACGCTGACGGTTACAGCTCCCGAAGGTGCTAAGATTGTCTTTCCGCAATACAAACGCACGCAACAGCTTGTACCTGGCGTAGAGGTCATAGAGACCCGCATGGAGAATGACAATGTGCAGGTGTTGACGCTGACGTCGTTTGACGAGAAGCTGTATTATCTTCCGCCGTTCCCTGTATTGGTCAATGGTGACACGGTGAAGAGCAAGAGTCTGGCGCTGAAGGTTATTGCCATCGATGTTGATACCACGCATTACGAGAAGTTCTTTGGTCCGAAGGATGTGCAGGACAACCCGTTCCTGTGGAGCGAGTGGGCACCGCTGGTATGGCTGACTGTTCTCATGCTGGTGCTGCTGGCTCTTGGAGGTTACCTCTTCAAGCGTCTGCGCGACAACAAACCCATCATTAACTATGTTCGTGTGGTGAAGAAGTTGTTGCCCCACCAGAAGGCGATGAAGGAGATTGAGCAAATCAAGGCCGACAAGATGCAGACGTCAGAGAACCAGAAGGAATACTACACGAAGCTGACTGATACTATCCGACGTTACATTGAGGAGCGTTACGGCTTCTCTGCTATGGAGATGACCAGTTCGGAAATCATTGAACGGCTGATGCAGCAAGGTGACCAGAAAGCACTCGACGAGCTGCGCCTGCTGTTCCAGACGGCCGACCTCGTGAAGTTTGCCAAGTACTCTACGCTTATCAATGAGAACGATATGAACCTGGTGACAGCCGTTGACTTCATCAACAGCACGAAGGCCGAGAACCTGCCGACTGAGGAGGTGCTTCGTCCACAA
Source organism: uncultured Prevotella sp. (assembly GCA_947169685.1). Classification (GTDB taxonomy): domain Bacteria; phylum Bacteroidota; class Bacteroidia; order Bacteroidales; family Bacteroidaceae; genus Prevotella. The sequence continues at coordinate 45,469 of CAMVQS010000011.1, forward strand.
CTCTCGGAAGAGGACCAGCGCTCGATGAAGACACGTCGTGTGCTGAAGATTGCCATCAGCGTTATTGCAGTTGTCTGCCTCTGCCTGCTGGCTTATGTAGTTTATGGCACGTGGGAACTGTTAAGTTGAAGAATTGAAAATTTAAAGAATGGAATTTGTCAATAAAGGATTTTTCCTTCTCCTCCTGTTACTGATACCTTATATAATATGGTATATCAGATTCAGGAAAAAGAGTGAGCCCACCATGCGGATGAGCGATACGAATGCCTATCGCCGTGCGCCGCGTAGCTGGAAGGTGACGCTGATGCCTTTGCAGCCTTTGCTGCGTATCGCTACTTTCGTGCTCATCGTCTTTGTGTTGGCACGTCCGCAAACCAGCAACTCGTGGAAGGATAAGACCGTTGAAGGAATCGATATTATGTTGGCTATGGACGTTTCGACTTCTATGCTGGCAGAGGATCTGACGCCTAACCGTATTGAGGCAGCCAAGAAGGTAGCAGCAGAATTTATTGCTGACCGTCCTAACGATAACATCGGACTGACCATCTTTGCAGGTGAGTCGTTCACACAATGTCCGATGACGATTGACCACGCCTCGCTGCTGAACCTGCTGCATAACGTGCGTGCCGACATTGCTGCCCGTGGACTTATTCAAGACGGAACGGCCATCGGCATGGGCTTGGCCAATGCTGTAGCACGTCTGAAGGATTCGAAGGCCAAGAGTAAGGTCATCATCCTGCTGACGGACGGAAGTAACAACATGGGTGACATTTCACCAATGACGGCTGCGGAGATTGCCAAAAGCCTTGGCATTCGTGTCTATACCATTGGTGCAGGTACTAACGGAACAGCCCGTTATCCGATGCCTGTCGGAGGCGGCGTACAGTATGTGAACCTGCCAGTGGAGATTGATACCAAGACGCTGAACGACATCTCCAATGCCACCGACGGTAAGTTCTTCCGTGCCACTAACACTCGCGAACTGCAGCAGATTTATCAGGAAATTGACCAGTTAGAGAAGACGAAGCTCAACGTCAAGCGTTTCAGCAAGCGTTACGAGGCTTATCAGCCCTTTGCCCTTGCTGCTATTCTGACGTTACTGCTTGAGCTACTGCTTCGTGTAACCATATTCAGGAGGATACCATCATGAACAGATATTTTGAAGACCCCGCATATCTCTGGCTGCTGCTGTTGATACCGTTGTTGGCAGCCCTATGGTTCCTGATGCGTCTGCGTCAGAAACATAAGTTGCGTAAGTTTGGTGACCCTGAGCTGGTGCGTCAGCTCATGCCTGACGTGTCCCGTTGGCGTGCTGCAGCAAAGTATGGTCTGTTGTTAGGCTCGCTCACTTTGCTGATTGTTGCCTTTGCCCGTCCACACTGGGGTTCAGGCACCAAGACCGAGAAGCGTAAGGGAATTGAGACCATCATTGCGATGGATATTTCCAACTCCATGCTTGCAAAGGACGTCACTCCCAGTCGATTGGACCGTTCGAAAATGATGGTGGAGAATCTTGTCGATAAGTTCTCGAACGACAAGATCGGGCTTATTGTCTTTGCTGGTGATGCTTTCGTGCAATTGCCCATGACCAGCGACTACGTGTCGGCAAAGATGTTTCTTAGCAGTATCGACCCGTCGATGATTGGTACGCAGGGAACTGATATCGCTACTGCCATCGAAATGGCTGTCCATAGCTTCAGTCAGGACGATCAGGTAGGCAAGGCCATCATTGTCATTACCGATGGTGAAGACCATGAGGGTGGGGCAGTCGAAGCTGCAGCAGAAGCCAAGAGTCGTGGTATGCGTGTCTATGTCTTGGGTGTGGGCTCTCCGAATGGTTCGCCTATTCCCGACCCATCTACAGGTAAATTCATGCTCGATGAGACTGGTAATACGGTGATGTCTGCATTGAATGAAGACATGTGCCGGCAGATTGCTGAAGCGGGTGGCGGTGCCTACATCCACGTGGAGAACGGCTATGCCGCCCAGGAGCAGTTGAACGACGAGTTGGATAAACTGTCAAAGAAAGAGATTACTGCTGAGGTGTATAACAGTTACGACGAGTACTTTGTATGGTTTGCCTTGGTTGCCTTGGTGTTGCTGATTCTTGAGGTTCTGCTGTTGGAGCGTAAGAACCCGTTGTTAAGGAATGTGCATCTGTTCCGTAGTCGTAAGGCGGCCATGTTGCTTGTGTTGACCCTGCTGTCGCTGAATGCTGTGGCACAGGTTGACCGCCAGTACGTTCGTCGTGGTAACAGACTCTTCCGTTCCGGACAGTTCGCTGACGCTGAGGTGCAGTATCGCAAGGCTGTTGAGGCAAATGCCAACAATTCGCAGGCAGTATATAATTTAGGAAATGCTTTGATGGCTCAGAAGAAAGACTCTGCAGCCGTTGAACAGTTCCAGGCCGCTGCGCGTATGGAAAAAGACCCCCAACGTAAGTATCTTTCATTCCATAATATCGGTGTCATCTGTCAGAATCGTCAGATGCTGAAGGAAGCCATAGAAGCCTACAAGGAGGCTCTCCGACTGAATCCGCATGATGACGAAACCCGTTATAATCTGGAGCTCTGCAAACGTCAGTTGAAGAACCAACCTCCACAGAATGGCGGAGGCGGAAATGATGACCAGAAAGAAGACAAAAAGGACAAACAAGACCAGCAGCAACAGCAGCAACAGCAAAAGGACGAAAAAGACCAGAAAGAGCAGAAAGAACAGCCCAAGCCTCAGATGAGCAAGGAGAATGCTGAACAGCTCTTGAACGCTGCCTTGCAGCAGGAACGACAGACTCAGCGACGCATCCAGGAACAGCAGCAGCAACAAGGTCACCGTCGTTTGAAGAAAAATTGGTAAGTAGTTTATGAAAAGACTATATGTTTTGATAGTAGCGTTAGTGATGCTGGTGAGTGCTTCTGCTCAACAGATTACTGGTAGTGCTCCGGCGCAGGTTGCCGTGGGCGAGCAGTTTCGTCTGACCTACAAGGTGAATACCGATGACGTGGAAGGCTTCCGTGCTGGTAATATCCCTGCAGAACTGGAGGTGCTGATGGGCCCCAGCACGTCGCACCAGTCGAGCTTCCAGATGATAAACGGTCATACCAGCAGCTCGACCTCCGTTACTTATACCTATATTTTATGTGCCACAGCCAATGGCACATTTACCATTCCTCCTGCACGGGCAACGGTCGGAGGAAAACAGGTAACGTCAAACGCCCTTCGCATCAAAGTGTCTGGACAGGCACAGGGTAATGGCGGCAGCCGGCAGCAACGACAGCCTGCAGGTGTGCGTTCTGCAGGAACTCCCATCTCTGGCAGCGACCTGTTTATCAAGGTCAGCGCCAACAAGAGCCGTGTCCACGAACAGGAGCCTGTCCTGCTGACTTATAAGGTCTATACGCTGGTGGAACTGACTTCGCTCAACGGTAAGATGCCCGACCTCAAGAGCTTCTATTCGCAGGAGATTCCCCTTCCGCAACAGAAGAAGTTTACGGTGGAGAACGTTAACGGCCGTCCCTATCGTACGGTGACGTGGAGCCAGTATGTGATGTTCCCCCAGATGACGGGAAAGCTTGATATTCCGGCAATTACTTTCGAAGGTGTTGTGGTTCAGGCCAACCGTGACGTCGATCCTTTCGAGGCCTTCTTCAACGGCGGTTCCGGCTATGTGGAGGTGAACAAGAAGATTCAGGCACCAGGGCTGAGCATTCAGGTTGATCCGTTGCCAGAGCGTCCTGCCAACTTCTCGGGTGGAGTGGGGCAGTTCAGCATCAAGGCAGAGCTTGACAAGACCGAGGTGAAAGCCAACGACCCTGTCACGCTGCGTATCACGGTCAGCGGTGCAGGTAACATGAAACTGTTGAAGGAGCCTGTGGTAAACTTCCCGCAGGACTTTGACAAATACGACGCCAAACAGAACGACAAGACAAAACTGACCAGCAACGGACTGGAGGGTAGCGTCACTTATGAGTTCCTGGCTGTGCCCCGTCATCAAGGCACCTACGAAATCCCGCCTGTGGAATTTGTCTATTACGACACCCGCGATAATGCCTATAAGACGTTGAAGACGGAAGCCTTGAAGCTCAATGTGGCCAAGGGTAGCGGCAACGCTCAAAACTCAGCGTACAACTCCCAGCAGGACATCGAGCAGCTGAACAAGGATATTCATTTCATTAAGACGGGCGACACCACGCAACATCAGCAGGGTGACTATTTCTTTGGCTCTACCGGCTATTGGGTTGCCCTTGCCTTGCTTGTCCTTACGTTTATCACGCTGTTCATCGTCTTCCGTCAGCGTGCTATCGACAATGCCAACATCAGCAAGATGCGTGGC
>CAMVQS010000012.1 GCA_947169685.1 uncultured Prevotella sp.
CACGAGAACATGCTATTGAACGAAATATTGTAATTTCGCACCATAAAACAATAAAGTATCTTGGATTATGGGTTTTCCTAGGGCCTTCAACAGAAGATACGAGAAATATCAGTTCCACGCATTTTATATTACTAACATATTATTATTAAATATTACAGCTTATGAAAAAGAAGCAATTTTATGAGAAGCCCTCGATGAAGGTCTTCGAGTTGAAACAACAGCCGCAGTTGCTGGCTGGTAGTAATGGTAGTGGCGATCTCCCCGCAATGGGCGATCCTGAAGACCTTTAGTAATGAACCCTTTAAACAGAAACGACAATGAAAAAGAATAGCTTTCTTTGGGCTGCGCTGTCGATGACGGCCGCCCTCGTGATGACCGCCTGTTCAAACGATGACAACGCTAACGAATCGCCCGTACAGCAGAGCACAGTAAAAACCATTCCTTATAGTGTAACCGTCAACGAAGGCGCAACAACCCGTGCAACAGTGGAAAGTGATAATAAGACACTTAAGTTCGCCGTTGGTGACAAGCTTTACATTAGCGGTACCGACATTCATGGTGTGCTCGACATCCAGGATGGTACGGGTACTACCTTCTCCACCTTCTCGGGCAGCCTGACCTATTCAGGAGAAGGTTCTCCCGCTGCTAATCTTGAGCTGACCGCTACGCTGGTGAGCGCACAGCAGAACGTTGGCACCGAGGTATCTGTCGATGCAGCCGGAGCCGTAACGGTGAACTATCCCACAACATCCTACTGTGGCGACGTGGCCACTGCCGTACAGAAGTACAGCAACCTAACGGGTACATCGACCTACGGCTTGAAGTCGTTTTCGCTCACCCAGCAGACCGCCTTCCTCAACTTCGTGATTACCTTTGAGGACGGCACCACCACTGGCACCGGACTCTCTGCTGTAGTCAGCAACAACAGCGCAGCCATCTGCACTGCCAACGTTACTACCGTTACTGACAACGGTGTAAAAGCCAAGTTTGTGCTGCCCGTAGCCAAAGGCACAACGCTGAGCAGTGCCAACGTGAAGTTTGGCGATAAGGCCGCCATCAGCTTCGGCGCCAGCCAGACACTCGATGGCAAGGTGTATAACGTGACGAAGACACAGGCCACTCCCACTCTTACCCTCACCAGCCCCAGCGTGGGACAGGTCATCGGCAGCGATGGTAAGAACTATGCTGCTGCCAGCGTGCCCTCGGGCGTGACCAAGGTAGCAATGATAGCCTACGTGTCTGGCTCCAACGGTCTCGCCATCGCCCTCGCCGACGAAGGCACGATGAAATGGGCGCCAGCAGTAACCACCGCTGCAGCTCATACGCCAGTATTCAGCAATGGCACATGGAAACTGCCCTCCAAGGACGATTGGGACAATATGATTACTGCAGCAGGCGGCTACACCGCCCTGCGCGACGGCTTCAGCAGCGTCGGCGGCTCTAACTTGTATTTGAACGACTACTGGTCAAGTACGGAGGTCGAGGGCAATCCCGACTACGCATGGACGTTCGCCTTTGTCCTTGGCGATTGGGTCTACACCTCTAAAGTCAGCAACTACCCAGTTCGTGCCTGCCTCGCTTTTTAACCTATTTATCGATTTGGCAATTTATCTATTTTAGCCGCGACAGCGGCTTCAGATACCGCCATAAGGCGGTCGGCGAAAAATAATTTGAATAGGTTATTATGACGGAAAAGGAAATCCTGCAACAGCAGGAAAGCAATGGTCAAACCGCGTTTTACCTCATGGCCGTGGGCATGTTCTACCATGCCTACGGCTGTGGGGCTTTCGCCTTAAGTCGCGCCACTGGCTACCGTGTGCTTAGCAAGCATCGCAAGGGTGGAGACATTCTGACCTGCGGTTTCCCTGCCAACCAACTCGACATGGTGCTTCAGCGCATCCGTGATGCTGGCGGCGAGGTGGAACAGACGGCAGAGAAGACCTTCCTTTTCCGTGGACTCGACGGCCAATCCACTGCCACAGACTCGTTCACCATCGAAATTGAATAAAGTGACACACGAGTGTCAGACCCTATCTGACTCGATGTGACTCAAAAGGTGAAAACACACCATCCCCAAGCCCGCCCCGCAAGGAGCGGGCTTTTTTCTTGTTCGCCCGACATGGGCATAATCTAACGGGTGCAAGTCCCGAGCGCAGCCTAATAGCGGCAAGCGCACAGCCGACGACAAGAGCATCCTGTTCCTGGGCGACAACAATACGCTCTACTACTCGACCGAGAATCGCAACATCCGCTCGTGCCGCGCCTACTTCTCAGTGCCCTACATCAAGCAGAACGCCGGCGTCAAGGCCCGCGCCTTCCGCCTGGACTTCGGCGATGAAGAAGCCACAGGCATTCTTGAAGTCTCTGCCGATTCAATAGAAATGACGGACGATGCATGGTATTCGCTCGACGGTGTGCGCCTGAGCGGAAAGCCTACACAACGCGGTATATATATCAATAACGGAAATAAGGTCGTAATTCAGTGAAAGATATGAAAAAGAATTATATGAAGCCCGTCATGTGCGTTGTAGCACTACAGCATAAGACGCATCTGCTGATAGTCAGCGAGACAAGTAGCATCAGCTCCACCGGCCTCGACAGCGGCGAGGAGATTGGCGTAAGCGATCAGGGCGGCGGCAGCGATATCTGGGACAGATAATCGCAATCACGGGGACAGGTTTTGATTGAGTTTCGGAATTCACATCAAACAACCTGTCCCCATTGATTCGACGCATCGCAGTCTCTGAGCACCCCGCAACGCTGCTGCGTTTTTTTCGGGAAAATATACGCCAGATTGGAATAAATTGAGTAATTTTGCCCCATAAAAGGCAAGCGGCAAAGCCGAGCGCATTGAGCAATTTGTAGCAGAACGTGGAATTGAGTACGGTCTCCAAATCGTAACCTTGTTTTTCCTCAAATTCCCAAACTACCTTTATTTAAAGAAATCCTGCGAATTCTCACAAAGTTACGAAAAGATTTTGAAATAAGATGGGAAATAAAGAAAAATATTATTTACTGATGGGCTAATTACTCGAAACGACAGCGACAGGAACCTGTTCGATGGGAGTTGAAGCCCCATGACCTATAGATTTCTCTTCCTTTTTCCGCCCGTTCATAGTGACAAAGGTACGATTAAGCGAGGAGAAAACCAAAAGAATTTAGAGTTTTCTCGAGCGTGAGTACCTAAGACCGCAGGTCAAAGGTACAACTTTTTCGGCATGTGTGTAATAATTTGTAATGATTTATTTGCAGGGAAAGAGCGAAAGAACTACTTTTGCAGCAGAAAAAACGCAACGATTATGCAAATAAGAAAAATCATTCTACTCGCGACGCTCTGCCTGACTGGGATTTGTACCATACAGGCACAGAAGACGGTTGTATCAAAGAAACACCCGATAACACTTGAACAGCCGACGGCCTTAGTAGTACAAGGCGACCTCATCGCTCTTGGCGACAGCTGTATGGAGCTGTACGACACCCACGCAGCACTGGCCTATTACCAACAAGCATACAAGGAAAAACAGACATACGAGACACGCCAGAAACTGGCCAACTGCCTCTATCAGCGCTGCGACTATAAGCAATGTATCAGCCTGCTGGCTGACATACCCGCCACCAGCATGACGCACGACGCCCTGCGCCAGCTGTTCTTCAGCTACGGCTACCTGAAGGAGAACAAGCAATTGGTGACCTGTGGACAAAACCTGCTTAAACGATTCCCCATGGATGCCGAAGTGCTGGCCCGTCTGTGCACCGTGCTCTGCGATCAGGACAAGGCTGGCGAGGCCGTCATTCTCGCCCGCGACTATTGCCAGCGTGATTCCACCAACCTGCTCATCAACCGCACACTGGCCAATGCCCTCTATCTTGACCGTCAGTTCCGTCCTGCCATCGAGCAGTATCACAAGCTGCTGGCCGTGGGCGACACCACCTATCTGGCACTCTACTCTATGGGTATGGCCTATGACTATTTAGGCGACAAGCAGCAAGCATACAACTACCTGCTACGTGCCAACAACTTCAGTAAGCCACAGCGTGCCGGCTGTCTCTATCGGCTCGGCATGATCTGCGTGGAACTGAAACAGTATGACGAAGGGTTGCGCTATCTCTTCAACGCGGAAGACAAGCTGCTGCCTGACAAAACAATCATGAAGCTCATCCACGACCACAAGGCAAAAGCCTTTTACGGAACGGAAAAATATGTCTTTGCCATCGAAGAATGGAAGAAAGCCCGCCAGTACGACGGCACGTCGCTGGCCTACATCTATAACATTGCTGCCGCCAATGTTGCATTTTATGAACAGATGAAGGCAAAAACACCTGACTACGACAAGCAGTGGGGCGATGCCTTGCCCTACCCCGTTCAGGAAGCGGTCAACTACTACGGATTGTTTCTCGAAATGGCAACAGACAATGGCCATGAAATGACCGACGAACTGCGTCAGATGATCAGCGAAGCGCATAAATACTTAGAATTGTACAAAACCAATAATAGTCCGGACAACCAACAAGTCAAACCCTAAAATGAAAAAGCAATGAACAAGAAAAAAATCATCCTATTGTCACTCGTGGCCATGCTGGGACTGACTACCATTTCGGCCCAAAAGACCGTCGTATCTAAGAAGAAACCCGTGGAGCGCGTACTCGACACTTGCGAACAGATGCCTCAGTTCGGCGAGAACAACTCCGAGTTGGCAAAGTTTCTCATGGAGAACGTCACATATCCGAAAGACGCTGCCAAGAACAAGATTCAGGGAAGAGTCCTCGTGGAGTTCATCGTAGATAAGGAGGGAAACATCAAAGACCCCACAATCCTGCAAAGCGCCTACCCCTCACTGGACGCTGAGGCCCTGCGTGTGGTGAAGCTGATGCCACGATGGACGCCCGGACGCGACAAAGGACAACCCGTCAACGTGAAATTTGCCGTGCCCATCGTCTTCAAACTCAACTAAATGAGACAACTCATTATATTTCTCTCTCTCGTCATTGCGGGATGTTCAGCCGAGCACTCCCGCAATGCAACGTTGCTGAAGGCTGAGCAACTGATGAGCCAACACCCCGACTCTGCCATCAACCTGCTGGCTGCCATCAACACGGACAGCCTGACGACGGAAGCAGACAGCGCCTACTACGGGTTACTGTTCACAGAGGCAGTCCACGCGGGCGGCATCGTCATGGGCGACGACTCACTCATTGCCCGCAGTCATACCTATTATAGACACCACAACGAAGCGTTACTGATACGCTCCGAGCTGCAGCACGGCATCGCACTTTACAACTTGCAGCGCACCCAGGAGGCCATTACGCTACTAAAACAGGTCGAGCAGCAGGCAGACGACACCGATGACCATGTACGTTTCCTGCTCTACAGCGTGCTGGGCGACGTGAACGACAATGCCAACAACAACGCCGCCACGCTCCATTATTACCACATGGCACTCGACGTAGCCCGACAAATGGAAGACACGGAGCGACAGGTACGGACCATGAACAACCTGACCACGACCTTCGAAACGATGGGGCAGATGGACAGCGCCGCTTACTACATCGACTGCTGCCGCCCCCTGTTGGCAAACACCAGCAGAGAAGTCCGCTCTACGGCACTCATCAACGAAGCCGGCTACCGGCTCCACCAAGGCGAACGCCAACAGGCCAAACAACTGCTGCAACAGGCCATGCAGCTCATGCCACTGGACAAGGGCTACATGCTACAGGCCAACATCTTTGCCAGCGAAGGACAGGAAGAAACAGCCGTCGGCATGTGGAACATCGCTCGCAGCAGTTTTGTTCCTGACGTACGCATCGGTGCCCTGCGCTCACTCATCCACTACCACGAAACGCACAACAACCCAGAACAGGCCCTTGCACTCAGCAAAGAGCTGAACAACTACTACAACGAGCTATACAAGCAGACAGACGCAGCAGCCGTCATCGACATACAGGCACAGTTCGACCGCAACTCGCAGCAGCGAAGCGCCATGCGTACCACGATTTGGCTACTGGCAGTCATTGTCCTGCTACTGGCTTGCACCCTCGGAGCCGTGCTCTACCATCGTCGGCACATAGCCTGTCTGCACAGGGAGATTGACGAGCTGAACCAGCGTTACCTGTCGTGGCACATCGACGAAGAACTGCTCTCCGCCCCACCCGTTAACCGGCTGCACCGTCTGGCAGACCGCGGACAAGCTGCCACCAGCGACGACTGGGCACAACTGCAGCAGCTGCTGCGCCAGCAGGCACCCGACTTCCTAGCCCGTCTCAATGCCGCTGCCTCGCTCACGCCCAAGGAGCAGAACGTCTGTCTGCTCATCCGCCTGCGCTTCATTCCTTCTGAACTGGCCGTGCTGACCGGCACCTCGCCACAAACCATTACCAACATGCGCGTACGCCTGCTGCAAAAGCTGTTCCACACAAAAGGAGGTGCCCGTGACTTCGATGCCCGAATGCAGGAAATGTAAAAATTATGCGTCTTTTCTTTGGCGTTTTGCATATTTATTCATACCTTTGACGCAAGCGTCGAAGGTACTTTCGTTCGAAAATGAAAAGAAAAATGCATTTTCCTTTTGCATTTTGCTCACTTATTCGTACCTTTGTCGCCCATTAAACCCCAAAGAAAGATGAAAAAAATATTAACCAGCCTCCTGTTGGTACTGACTGTGACAGCAGTCTGCGCCCAGGCACGTAAGACCGATACGTTCCAGACGAAGTCGGGTAAGACCGTAACCATCACGTGCATTAAGCACGCCAGTCTTGAAATCAACTACAACGGCACGGAGATTCAGGTAGATCCCGTGCACGACATGGTGAAGCCCATCACGAACTACTATGACTTCCCCAAGGCGAACATCATCCTGATTACCCATCAGCATCAGGACCACTTTGACCGCGAGGCCATTGCTGCCATCCGCACGTCGGCCACCGCCATCTACGAGCCCATGAGCGTGTATAACCTGTGGTTCAACGGACTGGCAATGGCCAATGGCGACAAAATCACTTATGCTGACGACATCACGATTGAGGCTGTGCCGGCCTATAACACGACGGAAGGACGCGAGCAGTTCCACCCCAAAGGACGCGACAACGGCTACATCCTCACGCTCGACGGCCTGCGCATCTACATTGCTGGCGATACGGAGGACATTCCCGAGATGGCAGACATCAAGGACATTGACGTAGCCTTCCTGCCCTGCAACCAGCCCTACACCATGACGGTCAGTCAGCTCGTGAAGGCAGCCAAACTCATCAAGCCGCGTGTGCTGTTCCCCTACCACTACGGTGAGACGACCATCGCCCAGGTAAGCATGATGCTTGGCGGTTCAGGCATTGACGTAAGAATCCGAAATTATCAATAAATAATTAACACAAAAATGACAACAAGACTTATCAAACGCGCCACACTGGCTGTGGCACTTGCTGCACTGAGCAGCACGGCAGCGATGGGACAACAGCCCGTGAACTGCAGTGGAGGAAATGACTGGTTGCAAGACCTCACCTCACGTATCACACTGAACGGTTACGCACAGGCCGGATGGTCCTATCAGAACCCCAACGGACAGAAGCAAAATGCCTACAACCTGAAGCGTACCCTGCTCTGGGCCAAGGCCCGCATCACCGACCGTTGGTCGTTCCTCTTCATGCATGACTTCTCCAGCGTCGTTCAGGAGTTTTATACAGACTACCGCCTCTCGAACGACAACGCGCTGAGCGTCCGCCTCGGACAGTTCAAGCACTCCTACTCCATGGAGAACCCCCTCTCCCCCACCCAACTCGAACTCATTGACGTCTATTCGCAGGCCGTGCTCTATCTGGCCGGCGAAGGCCCCGACCCCCTGAACGGCGTGAACTACGGCCGCGACATGGGACTGATGGTCTATGGTGACCTGCTGCAGAACCATCTGCACTACGAACTGGCGCTGATGAGCGGACAGGGTATCAACCGTAAGGACCAGAACAACCAGAAAGACTTTATCGCCAAACTCGAGGTACGCCCCTTCGACGGTTTTCGCATCGTGGGCTCAGGCTACCTGGGTACGGGCTGTGCCGTGGGTACGGCAGCCTGGAACCCCGACATCAAGGTGGGCGACAATTACAAGCGCAACCGCTACTCGGTGGGTGCCGAATACAAGTCAACGCCCTACACAGGCAGTAAGTACAAGGAGGCCCGTCCGCTCTCCATCCGTGCCGAATGGCTCGGAGGTGAAGACGGTGAGGTGGGCTCACGCGGCGGCTACATCACCACAGCCATTCCCGTGGTCGATGCCCTCGACATCGTAGCCAGCGGCGAGACCTTCGACCGCAACACCAAGGTGGATGGCTGGGACCAGACGAACCTCACCATCGGCCTGCAGTACTGGTACTACAAGAAGTGTCGTCTGCAACTGCAATATACCCGCTGTCTCTGCGGCGAGAACATCAGCACAAAAGACTATAACTGGATTCAAGCACAAGTTCAAGTAGCATTCTAAACTATGGTAATCAAAGTTCTTTTAACAATAATCTTTCTGGCCGTGATGATTGGCGTGGGACTCTACACCCGCAAGCAGGCCAGCAGTGTTGACGGTTTCGTATTGGGCGGACGTGCCGTAGGCCCCTGGCTCACGGCTTTCGCTTTCGGAACAAGTTATTTCTCGGCAGTGGTCTTCGTGGGCTACGCCGGACAGTTCGGTTGGAAGTACGGTCTCTCCTCAGCATGGATAGGTATCGGCAATGCCGTCATCGGCTCCCTGCTGGCATGGATTATCCTGGGTCGTCGCACCAAGCTGATGACACAGCACATCGAGAGCCGCACCATGCCCGACTTCTTCGGCACGCGCTTTGCCAGTCAGGGTCTGCGCGTAACAGCCAGCATCATCGCCTTCGTGTTCCTCATTCCCTACACGGCAGGCGTCTATAGCGGCATCTCCCGTCTCTTCGAGATGGGTTTTAACATTCCCTACGAGTATTGCGTAGTCATCATGTCCGCACTCACCGCCGTCTATGTCATTCTGGGCGGCTACAAGGCAACGGCCATGAACGACTTTATACAAGGTATCATCATGCTCTTCGGCATCGTGGCAGTCATTGCTGCCGTACTGTACAATAACGGTGGTCTGACCGCTGCCGTCGAGAAGCTGGCCGTTATCCCTGCCGATGGCACTACCGAGCCAGGCAGCGGCCTGTTTGCCTCGTGGTTCGGTCCTGATCCGTGGGGACTGCTGGGTGTGGTCATCCTGACCTCACTGGGCACCATGGGACTGCCCCAGATGGTGGGTAAGTTCTACAGCATCACGGACGAGAGTGCCATCAAGCGCGGCACCGTCATCTCGACCATCTTTGCTTTCGTAGTGGCTGGCGGCTGTTACTTCCTGGGCGGTTTCGGACGTCTGTACGAGCCCGTCATCAACGAGGCGACCGGCAAGATAGCCTACGACAGCATCGTGCCCGCCATGCTGATTACGCTGCCTGACGTGCTCATCGCCCTTGTGGTGCTGCTCGTATTGTCGGCTTCTATGTCCACGCTGGCTTCGCTGGTGCTCACGTCGTCATCGACGATGACCCTTGACCTCATCTACCGTGACAAGAAGTCACTGCCGGGTGAGGTGGAAGAAGGAACCATCGATGACATCGTGGCCGAGAAGGTGGAGCGTCGTAAAGTGGTGGTGATGCGTGTGCTTATCATGTTCTTCATCGCTATCTCGCTGCTCATTGCCCTCAACCCGCCCACGTTCATCGCTCAGCTCATGGGTATCTCGTGGGGTGCACTGGCAGGCGCCTTCTTGGCTCCGTTCATGCTGGGTCTCTACTGGCGCGGTGTCACCACAGCCAGCGTCTGGGCATGCTTTGCATGGGGCGTAGGCCTGACGGTCATCAACATGTTGCTGGGCAACCCCATCAACCCCATCAACTGCGGTGCCATCGCCATGGTGGGCGGTTTCCCCGTCACATGGATTGTCAGCCTGCTCACGCCGAAACTCGATCGTTCGCTGGTCAGCAAGATTTTCGAATGTTATAAATGATTACGGGAAGGGCCGCATCATGATGGGCACAGGCGTGTCTCCGAACATGGGGCGGTCCTTTCCCCATATCGCTTCCTTGATCAGATGACCAAGGGGAATTTCCAGCTTTGTACCATTGTTGAATTTCACGTAGGGAGAGACAATAGGCTCCGTCTCCCAACGTCCCGTCATGGGGTTTATATACCGCTGCGCACCGAGGTTGGCACCGAAGTTCTTGCCGAACTGCACGTCGGCATAGCCGCCATACGACGAAGAAAAGACGTAAGGACTGATGGCAGGCGACAGGCGCAGGTCGCCAGGATAATAGTTGCCAAAGGCGTGGAGCGTCAGCCAGCTGGCGGCATCGTAACTCACATGTCCGCCAAAGCCATACTGCGTCAGCAACGTGCTCTGCATGGGCAGCCAATACTTGTTGGCATTGGCCGACAGCGACAAGTGTAAACGCCCGAAGTTCTGATAGAACGTCACCGAACCGGCATTCAAGTCCATGAGACCGGGCATGTGGTCCATACCTCCATAGACGCCCAATGCCGCTCCATCCCAAAGCCGGAACGCAGCAGCGCTCTGCGAACTCGACGGCACGTCATAGCCAACATGATTAGCAGACAGTTCACGCGTCTGGTCAGGAACAGTAAACACAGGATCAACCTGCAGCCTTAACGAGTCGGCCGCAGCCGCCCGATAATCGGTTACGCCTCCCCCTGTGACCGATGGTGGCAAAGTGGGTACCGTCACTTCCTGTGCCCTTGCTGTCAGAACTGACAACATGGCCAACACCGCTATCCCTGTCAAAGTACGTGTCTTCATCTCCTTCGGTTTTGCTGGCAAAGGTACAGAATATTTCGGACTTTCATCATTTTTCCGCAAAAAATTTACCTTTGACGCTCACGTCGAAGGTACTTTCGTTCGAAAATGAAGAGGAAAACACATTTTCCTTTTGCATTTTGCTCACTTATTCGTACCTTTGCACACAAAATTGAAAAAAACGATGACATTATACCCCAAACTCATTATGGATGCGCTGGCAACGGTGACGTATGCCGGCACGAAGAAGAACCTCGTAGAGAGCGGCATGGTGGCTGACACACCAGCCATCAGCGGCAACAAAGTAAAGATTGTGCTGGAGTTCCCGCGCGACACCGACCCGTTCCTCAAGTCAACGGTAAAAGCTGCCGAGGCCGCCATCAAGTACCACTGTGGCAAGGACGTGGAAGTGGAGATTGAGACGGAGTTCAAGTCGAAGCCGCGCCCTGAGGTGGGCAAACTGCTGCCCCAGGTGAAGAACATCGTGGCTGTCAGCTCTGGCAAGGGCGGCGTGGGCAAATCGACCGTTGCTGCCAACCTCGCCATCGCCTTGGCCCGTCTGGGCTACAAGGTGGGACTGCTCGACTGCGACATCTTCGGACCGTCGATGCCCAAGATGTTCGAGGTGGAAGATGCCCGCCCCTATGCCGTCAACGTGGATGGCCGCGACCTCATTGCACCCATTGAGAAATACGGCGTCAAGCTGCTCAGCATCGGCTTCTTCGTCAGCCCCGACACCGCTACGCTCTGGCGTGGAGGAATGGCAACGAACGCCCTGAAGCAGCTCATTGCCGATGCCGACTGGGGCGAGCTCGACTATTTTATTCTCGACACGCCTCCAGGCACCAGCGACATCCACCTGACGCTGCTCCAGACACTCGCCATCACGGGAGCCATCATCGTCTCTACGCCCCAGCAGGTGGCACTGGCCGATGCCCGCAAGGGTATTGACATGTACCGTAATGAAAAGGTCAACGTACCCATCCTCGGACTGGTGGAGAACATGGCATGGTTCACGCCTGCCGAACTGCCCGAGAACCGTTACTACATCTTCGGCAAGGAAGGCTGCCGTCAGCTGGCCGAGGAAATGCAGGTTCCCCTACTCGCCCAGATACCGCTGGTACAGGGTATCTGCGAAAGTGGCGACAAGGGACAGCCCGCTGCCCTGAGCAGCGAGACGATGACGGGTCTTGCCTTCATCAACCTTGCCCAGAGCGTAGTCACCGTTGTCAACCGCCGCAACGCGGAACTGCCCAAGACGACTATCGTAGGGATAAAATAAGGAGAAAGAACTTTTTATTCTTGAGTACGTTCAAACGTAAAGCGGAAAGGCTTGTCGAAGTGTCGGCGCGAGTAATAAGTGACCGAAGGGTGAGTCAGATCCATCACCATCGTCCATGCCGTGCCGAGGAACTTACCTTTCACTTCCGGCTGTGATGCCGCCTCGATGGCTTTTGTCAGCCCCTGCACGTTCATCACACCCTTGTTCTTATCGAACCGCTCGCAGAGTTGTTCGTAGCGATGGTCGTTTTCCGCCAATCCCACGTTAAACTTTGCCTCACACAGATAATGATTGGCAACGGCAGGCGACTCCACCACCACCATCTCGTTATCCACATATTCCACGACAACGCTCCTGCCCGTTCTGTCGGCTATCGCGAAATGGTGGGCAGCACCGATGTCGGAATGCATGTCAATGCCACGCAGCAAATTCAAAGCCTCCTCCACATTGGCAGCGTTGTTCAACACATAACGGATGGCGCCAGTCGTCGTCAGCGCGGCCTTGCCAGTCTGTTGGTGAGTCTCCACATCGTCGCCAGCCATCAGGTCGGCCATGGCCAGCCCCTTCTCGTTAATACCATCCAAGGCAACAAACAACCCCGTCAGCGCTAGGTATTGCTTGGCAAAACCCTCAGGCTTATAATCCTCACCGAAGCCGTAGAACTCCACATTGAAGGTTGTAAACGTCTCGTAGCCCTTATCAGGAATGCAATGCAGTATCATGCCCGTCGCCGAGTTGAAATCGAAGTTACGCCCCATCAGCACACCGCCGTCGGGAGTACGCACCGTCAGCGCAGAACAGCCGAAATCGTTTTTCTTCGGCTTCACGTCAGGTCTATAGTGTCCTTTCGACAAGAAGTTAACAGCATAAGCCGACAGTTCCTCTGCATTAGCAAAGCCACCCTTCTTCATCAGGCTGTCAAGCCCGTCGTCGCCCTTATACTCCATGTAATACAAGCCATCGTCGAGCTTCTCTACCGACAGCGCTCCCTTTACGAATGGACCGAATTCCATCCACATGAGCACGACAGCAGCCACTATCAGGCCAAGCATGCACAACCCTGCGATTTTAAATACTTTCTTCATCGTTGATAATCAAGTTTCTGTTCCGTTTTATCTGTTAGACGTAAGAACTTGACAAAAAGTTGCAACAGCATTTCAAAAACAATATGCGACACAAATAGGTTCTGCAGAAAAAGTGTAATTGTCGTAGTCGAGATAAGTCCCATGATTCTCTCTAACATGCAGCATTAATCAAGAGATTTTTTCTTATAAACTAAATCAACACCTTCTTCGAACGGGGTTCCCATAATGCCTCCATACATTCGGATGACCAACTGGGTGCTGGTAAGACGCGTCACTTTGTAATACATCTCATCAGGAATGGGCTCTTTCGATTGCGCTTTAATATGCAGTTCCCCGTCGCTATCAAACCAGAAATAACCAAAGTTTTCTTCCTTATACGCACTACCGCCATCGAAATGAGTGCCATAGCCCCATGACTTGATTTCACCATCGGTAGTGAAAATCAATCCACCTCTGTAGTCTTTGTCCATTGTCGCAGCGTTTTCATGTTGCCAAGTACCCAGGATATTCTGGTCCAGGATACCGATTTCGTCATCACTACTGCTGCATCCTACCAGTACCAGTAGAAGCATGCCCAACCATAACAGATTCTTTTTCATATTCATTCGTTTATTTATCAGCAGAATAAAAAGAATGCATAGAACTATCTTTTAGCTTACCTGCTTTCCACACGATGCCGAGCATCTGCTGGATGCCGCGCTGTTCCTGTTCTGTCAGTTCTGGCTCTTGGGTACCGTCTTCATGGATTAGTCTGATGAATGCAAGCTGATAGGTCGCCTCTCCATCCATTGTATATAGATGAGTGAATACGAGACCTGAATACACCATGTTTGATAATGCGTCATGCAGTCTTGCCTTAAAGAGCAACCTACCTTCGGAGTAGAACCAGATGTGGTAGTTGGAGAGCGTCTTGCTGTCGAGCTTCTCTGTGTTTCGCAGCTTAAACGTTGTTTCTTCTAAATTCTGAACAGACACGATGTTATCGAGTGTCAGGACATGGTCCTCAGGCGTAAAGTCAATCGATTGTTCAGCATCTGGCACAAGAACGGCATAGAGCGCTGTTGGAGAAGTCACATTCGTGTTGTCATCGTCGGAAGAACATCCGAACATCATCACAGCCATGAGTAATGGCATTAGGAAGATTATTAGCTTTTTCATATTGCAAAATTAATTGATTCTATTCATAAAGAGTAGAAAAAGAGCCAAAGACTGCATGAGGAAGGAACAATTTAACATTGTTTTACCAATGGAGGCGTATGCCGAGCGGCAGGGTGACGTTCAGCGGATGTTCTGTGCGATAGGACTTTAGGTCACTGCCGTCATCGAAGAAGTATTGCAGACTCGGCTCCATGTAGATGCCCAGACGTGGCGTCAGGTCATACTGCACGCCAACGCCCAGGGTGGTGGACCACTGGTGGGGCACGTCGAGCGTTTCATCACGCTGGAAGGTCACCTGGCCGTCGGCAACATGCTGCACGTTGAGCTTACTGCGAACAGGTAGTTCCCACATGGCACCTGCAGAGGCGTAGAAGCTGAGGCGTGACTTGTTGTACCACTGCCAGCGCAGACGCAACGGAATGCCAAGATAGCGCAAACGCTGCTGATTCAGGACATGAGCAGCAGGAATACCGGTGGTATAGGTGGACTTCAGCTGGGTGTAGCTGAGACCTGTCTCAACGGACAGACGGCTGTTGAGCTGGCGGCTTACCAGCAGCTGGATGCTGAAGGGCTGGTAGTGGTGGTGCTGCGTTTCCATCTTTCCGTTGTTGACTGACGCGTTACGAGCCGCAATGGTCATCAGAGAGCTGGCTTCAGCATTGGCGAATCCCTGGTTGTTGTTCAGATAGGTATCAAGATTTGCCCAGTTATTGAAAATGTCGAGACTACCGTAATCGGCATTCACACCATTAATGATGTTATATGCGGGATGATTCAGCGGATTATAGGCCGCTCCAAGATAGTCCGTCTGCTGCCCAATCTGTCCGTTGTAGGCCAGCATGACGTTCCACCGTAAAGCCTTCGGCTTGACGGCAGCTGTGTAGGAGGGCTCTGGGGTGAGCGACGGAGGAAGCGGCACGCGCTCTTCTCTGAGCGTATCGGTTGTTGTTTCCTCCACAGGAATCGATGTAGGAACGCTGTCGATTTTGGCAACCTGAACGATTGTATCAGGCTGGGCTGTGACGGCTGACTGCTGAACGGCAACGTGAGGTTTCCGCACCACAGCAACAGGCACAGGTTCGGTGAGTTGTCTTTCGGCAGCGGTGTCAGGCTGATGCACAGGAGTAACAGTCTGAACGGCAGTCTGCTGGACCTTGGTAGGCTCTTCTTCTTTCTGCATGAGCCACCAAATGGTCGCAGGAATGGCAAGCAGCAGGAAAACGAATATCAACGACTGGCGGATGAGCATTTGGATACGCCGCTTGGCATGAGAGAGCTGCGACGACGAGGAATGGGGCTCAATACCCAACAAATGGCTGATACGCTGGTGTGAGAGTCCTTCGAAAACGGAGAGCCTGAACACCTGCTGATAGCCCTTAGGAAGCTGGTTTACCAATGTCTGCAACTGTTCATAGTCGGGTGCAAGCATGGTTTCTGCATGCAGGTTGTCATCTGTCAACTGCTGCATCGCTACTTGTTCCTTCTTCTGGTGTTCACGGTAGTGGTAACAAGTATTCTTGACAATGGTAACCATCCACGACTCCAACTTGTCAGCGTCACGCACCGAATGGAGCGAAGTAAGGATAATGACGAAAGCGTCGTGTAGCAGGTCTTCTGCCACACTATCGTCCCCTGCGTATTGTCTGCATACTTGCAGTAAATGAGGCTTATATCTGGAATAGAGGAGGTCGAGTGCCTGACGGTCACCCTTTTTACACCGCTCTAAGAGTCCACTCACTTCCATACTTTATTATAATAAGAGTAGAAAATAGGCAAAAGACTGCATGAGGGGTGTAAAATTTAATCTTTATTTGCATTTGCCACTTCCTTCTTGTTAGCTCGGCGAGCCAAGAAGTACTGGAAGCGATAGACGAGGCAGGCAAGAAGAAGGTAGGCTCCCGCCTGAACCCACAGGATGCGGTACTCGGTGAGCACGTCGCCCGGGGAGGCTCCCATGGAGTTGAGGCGCACATAGGCACGGACACCGAAGGTGCTGGGGAAGAGCCAGCTGACGCCCTGCCAATAGCTCGGGATGTTGGACTGCGGCAACGAGACGCCCGTCATGAACAGCAGCGGGATGCTGATGAACACCATGATAAGCATGACATTCTCACGATACTTCACCATACATGAAACGATCATGCCGAAGAAGATGCAGGCATGACGTATGGCAGTATGACGGTGAGCAGCGACTGCCACGTGGCCAAATGCGGGAAGTTGAAGATGCGCGGCACCACGATGAGCAGCCACTATCAGGCCAAGCATGCACAACCCTGCGATTTTAAATACTTTCTTCATCGTTGATAATCAAGTTTCTATTCCGTTTTATCTGTTAGACGTAAGAACTTGACAAAGAGTTGCAACAGCATTTCAAAAACAATATTTACTGATTTCCCTGAAGGAGAAACATACCGACTTACGACCCGTTACACGGTGGGAATGGTTACCGTACCAAGCCTCAGGTATATTCGGAATTAAATGATATTGCAGAATATACTGACGACAAAGGCATCCACTATATTGGCCTTCTCCAGTTTTTGCTGCAATAAATTATTATTCCTTACTACTATCTTACTACGAGCTTGAGCTAAAAGCTCAAGCTCGTCCCCGTCCGGAAATGCAAGCAAGCTTTCATTTCACTCACTTAATCACGACCTTACGGCCGTTGATAATATATAAGCCATGGGCAGGGTTGCTCACATGACGGCTGGACAGGTCGTAAATAACAGCTGATGGTATAGTGGGACGAACGCCCTCAACAGAGGTGCTTGTCTCTGGCTGCAAGCCAATGACCGCCATCTGAAGCCAACGATAGCCCTCCCACAGGTAGGCACTATCAGGATCGTCAGAGTTGGCCAACGTAATATCGAAATAACCATTACTGGCGCCATACCAGCCCCAATTGATATGGAAATAGCCGTCACGATAGCCATCAACGACAAAGACATGACCGCTGCCATCCATTTTCTTTCCGGAATAGAGCATGGGGCGACCAGCTTCCAGTTCCTCATAAAGGAGGTCCTCCCAGCCTGACAAATGCTCTGCATGATACTTGTCGGTATAGTCATGCCAGAATCCGAAGAAACGAACAAGATACTCACCTGAGGTCACTGCACCAGAGTTAAAATCATAATCCATCTCTGCAGCCTGACCACAATAGCGCACCAAACGGGCTGCCTCCTTAGCTCCTTCGTCCCAGTCGCCCAAGTCATAGTCGTCGGCCATGATGTCGTAATTGAACGTCGTGGCAGGCAGGGCCTCCACCTGCAATCCCAGTGTCTCGGTGGTATAGCCGGGGATAGGTTGTGTGGAGGTAGATGGATGCCAATAGTACAGCAGTTGTGCCATAGCGATGGCCAAGCACCCAGCTGCGCAATGAGCACCAGTATCATACTCAGGACACATTCTGTTATAGGGCATTCGTTGTCCCCAACGGGCAGTAACCATCGGTGCAATTTCGGCAGAGCGTCGAGGAGCACGCTTGGCAACGGCACGCCCCTGTCGGGCCATCATGACATGCTGTTCACAACAGAACAGCCAATCGGTCAGGGCAGGAGGAACGTTCTGCGGATCGAAGCTTTCCTCATCGCTAAAGCCCAAAACTGCATCAACGCTATCGTCACCAGCCACGACAACGAACCCCTTGTCTGACTGATGATTAAAAACGTAATAGGCTGGCTCATCGCCAGGGGCGACATACACTAACTCAGGCTGCTCGGCACTGCCTAACAGTGCCTTTGCACGCTGACAGGCTACACTACGGCCAATGGGACCAGCCAGAAGTGTCAGACTGGTCATCAAAGACCCGACAAGCAAGAACGTTCTTTTAGCTAACATATTCCAATATTCTACTCCCATTCAGTAGATTTCGTTAAAAACAAAGTGAGCTGTTTTATACTTATTTTCAATACTTTAACTCGCTTCTTTATATACCTTATTATATTAGTGGTGTCAAAAAGTGGTGTCAAACTCTACTGAGCCATGCAGTTAGTAAACTACACCTCATGCCACTCGGCTTTAGCCGCTTGTTCCGTAGGTCTCAAGAACCATTGAGCAAAGGTAAGCAAATTATTCGATACCACCAAAGAAACAGTCAAATTTGTGAATCCAGTTGCAGGATTCAGTCTTTTGTAGTAACTTTGCACCGCTAATAATATAATATAAAGCATAGTGATATTCGTATCAAATATTGATATAAAGAAAATCGTCCGAAACCCCTTTAAGCGCTGAGGTTCCAGACGATTTTGGCACTTTCACTTCTGTGCTTAGTGAACGTTTTTCTACTTTACCTTGTTCTCAAAAGAAAGTGTACCATTTAACTTTATTTTGATTTCTTGTGGCGTTCTTTTAATATAAACCTCATAATTATTAAAAGTGACAGTTATATATCTACCATCGTTCTTTACGACCTTGGCACTACCAGAGAGATAATGACCATACCAGCCAGCAGAATAGGGGTCAATGCGGACAATTTCGGTTGCATCTTCTCCAAAGTCACTGAATCCTTGGGAAAAGTATGAAGCATCCAAATCCTTGCCGTATTTGCTCGATGGGAACACAATATACAAATCTCCCCTCGGATACATGAGACTGAAATAGCTGCCACTAGTGCGCTCAAATAGCTTTAGATTCTCAAACTCTGCACAAAGTGATTTGATTGCATACTCATTGTCATAGGTATATGGCTCTTCATTGCCATTTTGGTAAGTTTGTAAGATGGTAAAGGTGGAACTTGTGGAACTGCCGCCACCATTTAAGTATTTGTCAATTGTTGAATCAGGAACTTTTGTAAGGTTTACTGTTATGCCCCACATTTTAAGAGTCATGGAAGATTCGGTATGATTAAGAATCTTATAGGTGTATGTACCCAAAATATTACCCTCAGTTTCTTTCATTACAAGCTCCGTATCTGTTGCACTCCAATTGCCTTTGGTAATGTAAAGCCCATCATCAAACTGCACATTGATATATGTGCCATTTGATTTGAATTGGAGATATTCGGCTTCTCCATCACCAGTGTAACCACCCCATCCTTGGCCAGATGTCACCGACCATGTACCGATTAAGAAAGTGGAACTGCCGCCACCATCACCACCAATTTCATCATCATCGCCACTACCACCGCAAGCGGTTAATCCTAATGCTGCAACCATCATTGCAAGCATTGTAATTGTTGAATAGAGTTTCTTCATAATGTTGTTGTTTAAAATTAAATACTTCTAACACCTACCATATTGAATATTGAAATTCCAATTCCACGTCACCTTCAATAGCCTTAAAAGTAACTTTACTTTGTTTTTCTACACCTTCTTTTGTCATTGTAATGGTTTTGTCTCTTAACTCCCATGAGAATGTATAATAAAACGTTTGATACCCCCTACCTGTCATCGTATAATAAGCGCATTCTCCTGTTTCATCGTCTTTGAAACGAAGTAATCTGCAATAATAATCACTGCGCCATTTCCTTGCTTCATCTGACAAATCTACATTTTTGCCGACTTCCAGATAACTCGCACGATTCGATTCTGAATCATAACCCACTATCCATGCCCCATTGCATAACTTATATTTATAATCGGCATCATCAAGTGTTCCAAATTTTTTCATAACAAGTTCTGCATTAGAGTATTTCGGAACTTGTACTTTGATTTCTGTTTGTTTGTAGGACAAAATCCTGATATACTTTTCTAAATCAGTCATAGATTTAATTGTTCCATAACCCAGTTTGGAACTCCAAAAGTGATATATACCATCATAATCTATTAAAAATGAAACATTTGCTAATGAGGAATCGTCAAATGACTCAGGAATGTATGAGCAAGATACGGTTGTCCAATTACCTTTCAAATCCTTGAGTGTTGTAGAGCTAGAGCCACCACCATCTACACCATTTTCATCATCATCACCACCGCAAGCGGTTAAACTCAATGCTGCAAACATCATTGCAAGCATCGTAATTGTTGAATAGATTATCTTCATAATGCTGTTTTTGAATTATTGTTTCTTGCTATTAACGCTGATAATACACAGTACCATCCTCGGGGTCAGTCAATTGGAATTTATCGCCAACAATGTCAACTCTAATCCGTCCTTCTGTGTATTGACCGCCACCATATCTGAGCATAGCGCTTGTGGAATTATAGTGCAAGACCGATACTACGCCAGCGAAGTCACCTTCTGCATACATTCTTCCACTACCATCAAACCTTATGGTGAATCCGTTACTTGAGCGGAATGTTTGGTTTGCGAGGTAGCCTACCACTATCTGCTCATCATAGAATGTCCTTGAAACCGAAGAACTATTGGAACTGCTATAGATATCTTCATTTGAATTATTGTAAGTATCGGTTGTAACAGTTTTATAAGTAGCTCTTATTTTCTCAATATCGTCAATCTTATATGAATCACCAACTTTAATGACAGATAGCCGCACTTCATATTCAGCATCCACGTACTTTGTTACAACAAGAAAGTTGTCTTCGTTTTTCACATTGATTGTACGAGATACAAAAGGACCAGTGTCAGAGCCTGCTTCCGAATCAAACAACCACGTAGCTAAGCATTCACCGTCACACTCATAGTCAAATTCTTCAATCAAGATTCTCTTAGCATTACTGGTTATGAACTTCAGAACATAGCTATCAACATCATTGCTCTTTTCCATCCCTTTATAGAAACTTTCAAGAAAATCCTTCTTGGCTTGTATTTCTTGTTCAGGAGATATCATATCACGAGGTGTAACTAACGAATCTACAGCTTCTGACCGAGCGATGTTTCCATCTTTAAAACTATAGTATGCCAACATACCTATAATGCCCCCAAAAGCAAGTGCTGCAAAAACTGAAAAAACAGCTATTGCCACAATTAACACAACCTTCTTTGAGGATTTCTTCTGTCTTATCTTGGTTTCTTGCATTAATTAAGTACTAATCTATGTATAGATAAAACTCCAACTTTGCTCCTTTCGCACTTTCAAATGTCCCAGAATACGACTGGACTGTCTTCATTTCACCATCGCCAATTTCTACATCCTCGGATTTGAAGACTCCAGAAAACTTACCTATATACTGACCATCTAAATACGCATTTAAAACACAACGGCCACTATCGGAGTTATATGATGTTACTTCCAATGTCCTTTTCAGAGAATCACTGTTTAAGGTGTACCAACCTGATTTACCTTCTACCACAAAATCTTGAGCTTGGGAATCACCGATTGAGCCCCACAAATTCATAAACACATCATCTACTCTTTCTGCAACAACAGGTGTTGCAGCAACAGTATCGGTTACAACTACTTCACTCGGGGCTTGGTTAGTTTTTGTAGAATTATAATACCACCATCCGCCACCAATTAAAGCAAGGACAACTATTACTGCGATAAAGAAAAAAGCAGCAATAAGTACTATTACCAATACTAAATTAGAATTCTTTTTCATAAAAACTTGTATTCTTATCTGTAAAAAACAGGAATAACGAGGACAGGTTATTTGATGTGTGTTAAAACATTCAGCATAGCCTGTCCTTATGATTATAACGTGATTATATTCGTAATTATTATCTTAAACTACTAATACCTTGCATATCGGTAATTCTATAACATGATATTGATGGCTCTGAGGGGTAAGGCGTTTCTGCATTCTCATCATCCAAATCTTCGTATTTTTCAAACGCAAGGCTTTCTTTAATATCTCCGTTCTTGTACTCATACTTTTTCCATGAGTAATACCCCATAGAGAAATATGTCTTTAAAACGTAGTTTCTACCTTTAAAGTACTCAATATGGTCTGGAGCACCTAAGTCTCCTTTGAATATCTGAATGCAGCGTCCATCTCTATAAGTAAATGCTATTATAGAAAAACTTTCACCGCTATTGACCTGTAGCCACAATTCTGGTATGTCATCACCTGTTACATCATGCAAGAAATAGTATTCTTCCCAATGATCATTTGATTCGCCTTTGGCAATATACTTATTCAAGACTTGAGTATAGGCCTTTTTAACTTCTTGAATAGGATTATTAGTGATTGGCAGAACCTCTTTTGCCTCTTCAAAAAACTTTAAAGATTTGACAGAATTACCCGAAGCAGTAAAACTAATGGCAAAAAAAGCCAATACCAAAACCGAATAAAATATTTTTTTCATAAGTTATTGTAATCTAAATTGTTAAACTTTTATCGTTTCAAAATAATGATTATTAGCTCACTATCAATGGAGTCATTCTGAGGACGTTTTGAGTCTATATCTATATCAGAGAAGAAAGATTTGGGAAAAACCTTTCTTCTCTGAACATGTTTATTATTAATGAAGTTCCACAATAGCTACTTTATAGCCCATTACCTCACCCATATCGGTAACTTTACCTTTTACAGATATGCGTGTACCTTTACTCATGTTGATTAGTTTATTTGTAAACTCTTCCTTTTTATCCCTTGGAATCTGACATTGAACTGAAATCAAACTAAAGTCTGGTCCTTCCAGGGAGAAATATTTTCCCTCACTATCCATGTTTCCCAAAGTACCAACAATTTCAAACCACTTGTCTGAATACAGTTTCTGAGCCCTCATCGGATTTTGTTCCAGATCAGAAAGCATTTGTTCTGCTGTCACACTTTCCATACTTGTTGGTGCCTCTTCTGACACGACATTAGAACTATCAGAATCATCTGACGCAGCAAACCCTATGGCAAAAAGTGCCATCACTAACACTGAATAAAGATACTTTTTCATAAACATTTGACTTTTAACTTGTTAAACTTATACTTATTAATTATTTGGAATCCAATGTATGTTAACAGGGGAGTACCATAGCATATCAAGTCATATACGTCAAAGGTACCAGGAACCCAACCTATATATTGAAAAAATTCACTTCCAATGGTTACAACAGGAACTATGCTCAGCACCAAGTACTTTATCCATCGGGAGTCATCGTGCCAAACAATATCCATTAACACCAGATAAGCTGCACAATACAATCCATCAGGAATACTAAACCTAATAAAGTCTGAAACATTCCACGACATGGTTATCTGCCGACAGTCATCAATGATGTCTGACAAGCCCAAAGCCGAACACCAATGATAAATGTTTAGCGTCTTGCTTCTAAAAAGCAGATAGATGCAACAGCCTATGGCTAACATGCTCAACCCAGAAAGAAACTGCAGAATTATTTTCCAGGTTCTTGTCCGATACCAAATCATACTATACTATTAGGTCTTTAATTATTTCAGCACAACTACAGGAAGGTGTGAGCCTCTCAGTCTATCCTACCGAAGGCTCTGGTAAAACCTGTAAAGAGATAAAAGAAACAGCCCACACCCTTGGAGGATATATTGGATGTGAGCCAGTGATGGCTGCACAAGATATATTCCGTCCAAGGAGGGAACGTGTTCACTCTACATCTGCTTTACGTTGAAGTTTACCAGACTTTTCGGTACAGATGAAAGCTAAACGCTTCCTACTATGTTCGCCGCCTATTACTGAACGACACCGCAAAGATAAGAATTATTTAGCAAACTACGCTCAATGTGGGCTGCATTTTTACATTTTTTATCGCAGCGTCTGAATCTGGACGGTGCCGCCTTTGGACGTGAAGCGCATCTGGTGGCCATTGTAGTTCTTGGGATAGGCCACGCAAATGTCGCCTGTACCCTCCCAAATCTCTACGCCACCGTTGAGGCCGGTCTGTTTAAGTTCGCCGTCATACCAAATCAGCACGCCACCATGACTCAGACAGTTGGAGGGTTGAGAACCCTGAAAATAGGCTGTACCGTAGGTCCAGTCGGCCATTGCGGTCAACAACATGCCACAGAACACGAACAAAATCAGTAATCTTTTCATCATCGCTTTGCTTTAAATTATTAGACATTTATTTGGCTGCGAAGGTAACGAAAGAAAATGAAAAAAGGAAGAAACGGGCCGACCATTTCTTCCATTTCACAAAGATTATAGGATACAGTATAGCCGTCGAGTCCTACGGCAGTTTGTTTCCATTGACGAATGCACGATGCTCCAGACGGTCCTTATATTTCCGGGTGTAGGTACTGACCGGATTCATAGGACTCTCATACAAAGGGCAGAACCATTCGTCGGCCTTGATTCGCGCTAATGTCCTACTCAGTATTTCCTGATAACGCGTCATATAGGAATGGTGCGTAGGGTACTTCTGGAAGTTGGCAGTATCGTCAAGAAAAGCATTCGCCTCACTATAATATTCGTCAAGTTGCTGTTTATAACGAGAAAACTCGTCTGTAGTTGCTATGTGCAAATGTGGCTGACCAAGAAATGCTTTCTCTTCCTCGGAAAGGTCACTCTTTATGGGAGATTGTTTCGCCTGGATTTTTTGCTGTTCCTTGTCTGCAACAGCCACTTTGCTTTCACGCTGCTCAGCCGGCTGCACGATTTCTTTTACCAAGACTGTTTCTGGCTGTTCACTATTACTTTCCTGTTGAGGTTCTGCAATTCCGGCTGAAGGCTGATTTCGGTTTATCCAGAAGTAGAAACCGAGGGTCAGCACAAGAGCAAGTATCACTAAAGGCACCAATAATCTATGTCGCCTTTTTGGAAACAAAGCATTCTGCAAGTCTTCAATAGTCTGATAGCGGTCTTCAGGACTTTCGGCTGTGCAGCGGGCTATCACCTTATTATATATATGGCGACGGGGCAGCTTTTCGAGTATCTTTCCGATGGCATAGATGTCCGTACGCTCATCGACGGCTCCGCCCGACAACTGTTCTGGAGCGGCAAAACCATTTGTACGTCCTTGTGTGTCAACAAAAGTGTCAGTATAGCAACAGCCAAGGTCTATCAGCTTGACATCGCTATTGATGCGGGTCAGTAGGATGTTATCGGGCTTGAGGTCGAGATGGAGCACCTGGTGACTGTGCAGACAGGCTACGGCATCCAATAACTGACGAAGGAACTTCCCGGTATTCTTCTTACTCTCAAAATAGTCGGGATGACGGGATAGCCGCTGGCTGAGTGTCTCACCGTCCACATACTCCATCAGTATGCCGTCATCGGAAAGGGAGAGATAACGGACGATATTAGGATGCTCCATACGGTATCCCGTTTCAAACTCTTTACGAAAGGCCTCCTGATATCGGATATCGCCAGCAAACTGGGGCTTCAACCTTTTCAGGAAGTGCAGTTTTCCATAGAGCTTTACACGGTAAGTGTCGCAAGTGGCCCCATTGGTGTCAACGGGTTCCATTCCCTCAAAACGAGGCTGTGCTTCTGAGAATTGTGACGAGTCCACTATTATTAATTGAAGGATTGAAGAGTTGAAGAATCAGAGAACCTTAATGGAAGAGAGTCCTGACACGCGGCCGGCCGTAAACTGTCCGAGCGACTCACCATTGCGCCACACTTGGACAACCAACAACGGATGATGAAGCACGAAGTTCAGAATCTCCACTTCGTCGTCGGCCTGCAGTTTACTGTTCTGGCTCTGTTCCACCTTGTAGCGGTTATTCCCGAGATACCTCAACGTCACGACACGGTCGGGCAGATAGGCGATTTCCACCACCTTGCCAAC
Source organism: uncultured Prevotella sp. (assembly GCA_947169685.1). Lineage (GTDB taxonomy): Bacteria > Bacteroidota > Bacteroidia > Bacteroidales > Bacteroidaceae > Prevotella. The sequence continues at coordinate 25,864 of CAMVQS010000012.1, forward strand.
CTGCAAGTCTGCCGAGCGGACCTCATCGTCAGAACTGTTGAAATCAGAGTTTCCCTGGTCTTCTATCTTCGCCAGTTCCTCCCAATGGGCATAGCCTAAGTAGCGTGCAATAGCATCGAGCGTCGATGCATGGGGTGTACGCTCATCCTGAGCAAAACCCAGCAATCGTTTCAACGTAGTGGCTCCAATGCGGACTCCCGTCTTGCCCTGAATGTCGAGCGACAGGAGTTCACTGTCAGAAGGCAAGCGCAAGTCACTTCCGGACTTGCGCTTCAATAGTTCTATGATATGAAATGGAATCCTCATAATTCTCCATTTTCAATTGTCAATTCTCATCACTCCCACTCTATCGTTGCGGGTGGCTTTGAGGAGATATCGTAGCAGACGCGATTAACGCCACGTACTTTATTAATGATTTCGTTGGACACCTTTGCCAAGAAGTCATAAGGCAGATGGGCCCAGTCGGCTGTCATAGCATCGGTAGAGGTGACGGCACGCAGGGCAACGGGGTTCTCGTAGGTTCGCTCATCGCCCATGACTCCTACGCTGCGTACGGTGCTAAGCAACACGGCTCCTGCCTGCCACACCTTATTATATAAGGTCTCACCATCGGTATCGACATACTCACGAAGGCCACGGATAAAGATGTCGTCGGCATCCTGCAGGACGCGTACTTTCTCAGGGGTGATGTCACCCAGAATACGGACGGCAAGGCCTGGGCCTGGGAACGGATGGCGACTGATGAGATGCTCGGGCATTCCCAACTGGCGACCTACACGGCGCACCTCGTCCTTGAACAGCCACTTCAGCGGCTCACAAAGCTGCAGGTGCATCTCCTCGGGCAGTCCGCCCACGTTATGATGGCTCTTGATGACCTTACCCGTGATGTTCAGCGACTCAATGCGGTCAGGATAGATGGTTCCCTGTGCCAGCCACTTGGCATCGGTAATCTTCTTTGCCTCAGCATTGAACACCTCCACAAAGTCGCGGCCGATAATCTTACGTTTCTGCTCTGGCTCAGTCACACCTGCCAAGTCGCCAAAGAACTTCTCACTGGCATCGACACCAATGACGTTCAGTCCAAGACACTTGTAGTCGTTCATCACCTGCTGAAACTCGTTCTTGCGCAACATGCCGTGGTCAACGAAGATACAAGTGAGGTTGCTGCCAATGGCGCGGTTCAACAGAACGGCTGCCACACTACTATCAACACCACCCGAAAGGCCAAGGATGACACGGTCGTTACCGACCTGTTCCTTCAGTTCCTTCACCGTGGTATCGACAAACGAGGCTGCGCTCCAGTCCTGACGGGAACCACAGACATCGACGACGAAATTCTTGAGCAGCTGCGTGCCCTGCAAGGTGTGATAAACCTCCGGATGGAACTGGACAGCCCAGATATTTTTGGAGGCACACCAGAAGGCGGCGTTCATCACGTCGGCTGTGCTGCCTATCACCTCGAAGCCCTCAGGGATGGCGGTAATGGTGTCACCGTGACTCATCCACACCTGTGAACCCTTCTCGAAGCCTTGGAACAGCGGGTTGCTGAGGTCAATGGTTTCCAGATGGGCACGACCATACTCGCGTGAGTCGGCTTTCTCCACCTTGCCACCAAGTGTATGCGAGATGAACTGGGCACCATAGCAGATGCCAAGAACGGGCAGGCGACCTACAAACTGCGAGAGATCAACCTTGAACGCCTCTGGGTCGTGGACCGAGTAGGGCGAACCACTCAGAATGACACCAATGACACTGGGGTCATCCTTCGGGAACTTGTTGTAGGGCAAAACCTCGCAGAATGTATCGAGTTCACGCACACGACGACCAATGAGCTGCGTGGTCTGTGAACCGAAATCGAGAATAATGATTTTTTGTTGCATAGTTTTTATATGGTTTTAACAAATTCTTCTGCTTTGTCCAAAGCATCCAGCTTGCCCACGTCAAGCACCTGCAGGTCGTCCTTCACGCAGCCGAAGATGCGTGAACGATGACAGATGCTGAGGTAAAAGTCCATGATGCTGAACTTGGCGGGAAAGCGATCCATAAGGGAGAACAGCCTTGGTGAGAACGAGTGGATGCCAGAGAAGGCGTACATGTTCAGCTCCTCACCATGCTGTGAAAGACCTGTACGGCGGACATACTCATAGGGTGACTTTACTTCACCAGTCTCCACGTTCTTCCACCCCATCAGACGCATGGCGTTGTCGAAGAGCAGGTAGCGCTTGGTCTTGCGACGGCTGACCAGCAGCACGGCATCCTCGTCTTGCTGATGCTGACGGGCGAACCACTGGTAATCTACATTGTCAAGTATATCGACATTGTGAATCAGGATGGGCTCATCGTCGCAGAAGAAGTCTTGTGCCTTCTTCAGTCCTCCACCTGTATCGAGCAGCTGTTCACGCTCGTCGCTAATAAGGACGTTAGGAATGTCCTGTTCTTGAATGTGATTGATAATCTGCTCTGCGAAGTGATGTACGTTGACTACAAAGCGTGTATAGCCAGCCTGCTGAAGCCGCTCCAGATTGATGTCGAGCAAAGGCTTCCCACCTACTGGCACAAGTGCCTTGGGCATGGTGTCAGTCAGCGGTTTCAAGCGGGTTCCCAATCCTGCGGCAAATATCATAGCCTGTTTCATGCTTGCAAAGGTAACATAAACCAAGCAAAAAGCAAAATAAAATAGGAAATTATTTTGTTATTGCAGAAATAATAATTACCTTTGCCGCAATAATTTTTAAACACTATTAAAAGATGAAAAGATTATTTTTAGTATTGACCGTTGCACTCATGAGCATGGGTGCTATGGCACAAAGCAAGGGAGACCTTGCCGCTGGCGTAAAACTTCTATACGGCACAGAGATTAAGAACATTGGTGCAGGTGCACGTCTCCAGTACATGCTGACCGACAACCTGCGTGGTGAGGGTAGCTTCGACTATTTCTTTGAAAAAGACGACCTGAACATGTGGAACGCTAATGCCAACGTGCATTACCTGTGCCCTGTTGGTGAGTCAACAACTGCTTACCCATTGATTGGTCTGGGTTTAGCCAACATCTATTCCGATATGGTGCACAACTCAGTTAAGCTTTGTCTGAACCTCGGTGCTGGTATCCAACAAGATGTTGCCAAGGACTTGGCACTCGACCTTGAAGCAAAATATCAGATTATCAACCATCACAACCAGTTTGTCGCTGCTATCGGAGTGATTTATAAATTCTAACCCCTTGACGATGGCAGCACCTGACTGACGTGCTGCCCAGATGACACGGGTGCACCTCCATACCGAACCAGGCATGGAGGTGCTTTGCGTTTGTTTCATATACTTTGCTTGAGGTTACAAAGACGCAAAATAAAACAGGGAACAGGGAATAATACAAATAATAATTATACCTTTGCAAGCAAAATTAAAAACCGTAAAACAAAATGAGACAAATTCTACTTATTCTAACCACATTTATGTGTACGGGGCTGAGTGCCCAAACCTTAGTCATTAACGAACTCATGCAGTCAAATGTCGAGACCATCATGGACGATATCAAGGAATTTCCCGACTCATGGGTGGAGCTGTACAACCCCACAGATGCAGCCATCAACCTGAAAGATTACAAAATCGGTACCAAGGACAAGGCCAGCAAGGCATGGCAACTACCCGACAAGACTGTTGAGGCTAAAGGCTATATCATCATCTACTGTGACAAGGAAGGTTTGGAGAACAACCGCCTGCACACCGATTTCCGTCTGGAGTCAGGCAAGGATGGCAACCTTTACCTGTTCAAAGGCAGCGAAATTGTTGATAAGGTGGAAGCAATGGCTAAGATGCCTGCCCCCGATATTGCATACGGTCGCGAAACAGACGGCGGCGAGACATGGGGCTACGAGCTGAAGCCCACACCGGGAGCCCTGAATGAAGGCGGTGTGGTGAAAGCCAAGCAGATACTGGGTGCTCCCGTATTCAGTGAAAAGGGTCGTGTGAGCACTAGCAAGACTACCATCAACCTCACATTAAGTCTGCCGGATAGTGCTCCCGAAGGTGCCGTCATCCGCTATACCACCGACGGCAGTGAGCCTATTGCAACCAGTAAACAGTACACGGCTGCCATCAACATCACCAAAACGACGGTGATTCGCGCTAAGGTATTTTGCGAGGGCTGGCTCTCACCTGTCAGTTCTGCCCAGTCGTACATCTTCCACCCCAGAGAAATGACACTCCCCATCTTCTCCGTTCTGACCAACGACAGGTATCTGAACAGCGAGGAGATTGGTCTTTTTAAAAACAACAACAGCAAGGAAGACAAGAAACTGCACGACTGGCGTCGCCCTGTCAACATCGAGCTCTTCACTGCCAAGGGTAAACAGAGCATCTTCAACCAGCTCAGCGAGACCCGTATTCAGGGTGGAGCATCACGTGCCAATGCCCTCAAGTCGATGGTTTTCTACGCTAACAAGCGTTTCGACCCCAACCACAAGCGCTTCTCGTACGAGTTTTTCCCCGACCAGAAGCCTGGCATCACGGAGTTCAAGTCATTCTCGCTGCGCGATGGTGGCAACGACTTCGGCGACCTGTACTTCCGCGACCTCATCATCCAGCGCACGATGGCCAGCCATACTGACCTTGATTGGCAGGCAGGCCATTCGGCCGTCCTCTACATCAACGGTCAATACATGGGTATGCTCAACATCCGTGAGCGCAGCAACGAAGACAACGTTTATAGCAACTACGACGGACTCGAGGACCTTGACATGGTGGAAATCGGACACGAACAGATCAATGGTGTAAATATGTTTGAAGAGGAGTTGAAAGAAGGCACTGCCGATTTCTATAATGCCTTCAAGGCTTTCTATAGCGAGAAAGGCCACACCCTGGAAGAGTATAATCAGTGGATGGACGTCAGTGAGTATCTAAACGTTGCCGTGATGAACCTCTTCTATGGCAATAACGACTGGCCTGGCAACAACACCGTTTTCTGGTGTCCCAACGATAAGGACAAGGATTCAGGTCTGCCAAAGATATTCCGTGTGATTGTAAAGGATACCGACTTCGGTCTGGGACTTTATGGCAAGCAGAACTCCTACAACATGATCGACCTGTTGTACCATCCCGAAAACCATCAGAATGATGCATGGGCCTACACAGAGCCTGCCACACGTCTGCTCAAGAACATGCTGGAAGACCCGGACATCCTGAATATGTTCATCGACAAGTGCTGCGTATTCATGGGTGACTTCATGAACGGTAAGGGTACTGGTGAAATAATTGACATCATCAAGGCCGAGGCCTTAGAGGAATTCGTGGCCCACCGCGACAAGTACGATCCGGGATGGGGCTGGTGGCCAAAAGACAACCGTACTGAGATCACGAACAAGTTTAATGATGCTAAGAATTGGGCAGAAGGTCGTCCGGAACACTTCTACAAGCACATTAGCAATAAGTGGAACCTCGGCACACCGATTGCACTGAAGATTAATCAGAGCAAGCAGAATGTTGACATTACTGTGAACGGCATCAATTTGTCGGAGAACACGTTTAATGGCAAGTTCTTTGCCAACCGCGAACTTACTATCACGGGTACCGCTCCTGAAGGACAGGTCGTAAAGGGCTGGCGTCTGAGCGGAGCAAGAAACGAAGAGATAACTGGCAGCAAGCTGACCATCAATATGACAAGCAGCGCACTGAATATTGAGCCCATTCTCGGTGAGGCCACTGGCATTAAGACCGTGGACCACTCAAACCTCACCGATCAATCTTCACCGATTTATGACTTATCAGGTAAAAAGATAACGACACCGAAGGCTGGCAATATTTATATTCAGAACGGGAAGAAGATTATCTGGAGATAAGCCTTCCTAATCATACAGGATAATTAAAATTACGCAAGCGCTACTTCAGCGTTTGCGTAATTTTTTGTTCACGATGACAGAGACGAACTTCAATGCCATATTTCTGATGGAGATGCTCTGCCAGATGCTGGGCAGAATAGACGGAACGGTGCTGGCCACCCGTACAGCCAAAAGAGAACATCAGCGAGGTAAAACCACGCTCCATGTAACGTTCGACATGATGGTCGGCCAACTTATAGACAGAATCCAAAAAGGTAAGAATCTCACCATCATCCTCCAGAAAGCGGATAACAGGATCATCCAGACCTGTCAACTGCTTGTACTGCTCATAGCGCCCAGGGTTATGAGTAGAGCGGCAGTCGAACACATATCCGCCACCATTGCCACTCTCGTCTTCAGGAATACCTTTCTTATAGGAAAAACTGAAAACCCGGACAACGAGGGGGAGATGTTGAGGGTGGAGGGTAGATGGCTGAGGGGTGAGAGTGGATAGCTGGGGGAATTTCTCACACAACCTCTTGAGCACGTCCATCATATAAGGATAATGGAAACAGTCAAGCTGCAGGAGCTCTCGCAGGTTCTGGATAGCGGGAGGTATGGAGTCAATGAAGTGCTGCTTTCGTTCGAAATAACCTCGGAAGCCATAGGCTCCTAACACCTGCAGTGTGCGGAAAAGCACAAACAAAGACAGGCGGTCAACAAAATGGCGATGAGAAGGCACTTCGATATATTGGCTCAGCGCCTGATAGTATTCATAGACGAGTTCACGACGTAATTTATGCGAGTAACGAGCCGAAGCCTGCCACAGGAACGATGCCACATCATAGTAATATGGACCGCGACGACCGCCTTGGAAATCAATGAAACAAGGCTCACCGTCCTTCAGCATGATATTGCGTGCCTGGAAGTCACGATAGAGAAAAGCATCGCAGGACTCACTGGTCAGATCCTTGGCCATCAGGCGGAAGTCAGCCTCCAGTTTCAATTCGTGGAAATCGATGTCGGTAGCCTTCAAAAAACAATACTTGAAATAGTTGAGGTCGAACATCACACTCTCGACATCGAACTCTGCCTGCGGATAGCACTGGGAGAAATCAAGCCCATGCCCACCCTCAATCTGAATACGGGGTAACAAGCGAATGGTCTTGACGAGAAGCTCTTTTTCAGCCAGATTATAGATGCCACCGGCTTCACGTCCGCCCTTGAGGGCATCGAACAGCGAAAGACTACCCAAATCGGTCTGCAGATAGCAAAGCTCGTCACGACTGACAGCCAGCACCTTCGGCACCGGCAGATGGCGGCTGACAAAATGGCGTGACAGCGTGATAAACGCATGGTTCTCTTCGCGACTGGTACCTACCACACCAATGACAGAGCCTCCGTGAGGAGCCGTCATACGGTAATAGACTCGATTGCTGCCAGCCCCAGGGAGCTGCGTGCAGGTGGCAGGCTCCATGCCTCGCCATTCTTTATAGAGATCAACTAATATCTTCATCGTCCGTTTCCCTTTCTTCGCGTTCTCTCCTCGCTTCTAATCTACTGACTATCAGATGTTCTATGACCACCAACAGGATAATAATCCCCAACGACATGATGTAGTCGCCCGTTAGCAGAATCAGTCCGCCCGTAGCCAATGCCATCATGATAATCTCAATCAAGATATATTTCTGTAATTTCATGCCTGCGAAGGTAATAAAAATATTCTATATGAGCAAAGTTTTTGGCAAAAAAAGAACCGACTGTCTCACGACAACCGGTTTCTAAAAACAAACTACTTAAAAACTAATCTACTAAAACAAATCAAATCTTTTCTCCCTTCAATATATAATCATGTCTGATAATTCTTCCTTTCGTCGGTGCAAAGATAGGACGTATTTTAATATGTCCAAAACAAAACATGAGGAAATTGAATAAAAATTGATTTAAATCAAAGCAGGGGTGCGTTTTTAACAACGAACCCCTGCATTTTGTTAAGTTGAGATTACAATTTATTTCTTACATCTTGCGAGTTTTCAGCATATTACATCATGCCGCCCATGCCTGGTGCGCCACCCATGGGCATAGCAGGCTCTTTTTCAGGCTTATCGACGATGAGGCACTCCGTGGTAAGGAACATGCCGGCAATGCTGGCAGCGTTCTCCAAAGCTACACGGGCTACCTTAGCAGGGTCGATGATACCGGCCTTGCGCAGGTCCTCATACTCACCCGTACGGGCATTGTAGCCGAAGTCGCCCTTGCCCTCACGAACCTTCTGAACTACGACGGCACCTTCCTCGCCGGCGTTCATGACAATCTGGCGCAGAGGCTCCTCGATGGCGCGGCAAACAATGTTAACACCTGTCTGTTCGTCGGCATTTACGCCCTTAACGGCAGCCAAAGCCTCCTGAGCACGGATGTAGGTAGTACCGCCACCGGCTACGACGCCTTCCTCGATGGCGGCACGCGTAGCGCAGAGTGCATCATCGACACGGTCTTTCTTCTCCTTCATCTCCACCTCGCTGTTGGCACCGACGTAGAGCACTGCCACGCCACCGGCCAACTTGGCCAGACGCTCCTGTAGCTTCTCCTTGTCGTAAGAGCTGGTGGTGATTTCTATCTCCTTCTTAATCTGAGCAATACGGTCCTTGATGGCCTGCTTGTCGCCTGCACCATTGACGATGGTGGTATTGTCCTTCGTAATGGTCACCTTGTCGCAGGTGCCCAGCATCTCGAGCGTAGCCTGCTCCAGCTTCAGACCCTTCTCCTCACTGATGACGACACCGCCAGTCAGCGTAGCAATATCCTCGAGCATGGCCTTACGACGGTCGCCGAAGCCAGGAGCCTTGACAGCACAAATCTTCAGACCGCCACGCAGACGGTTCACAACCAGTGTGGTCAGAGCCTCAGAGTCAACATCCTCGGCAATGACGAGCAACGGGCGTCCACTCTCAGCAGCAGGCTGCAGGATGGGCAGGAAGTCCTTGATGTTGGAAATCTTCTTGTCATAAATCAGGATGTACGGGTTCTCCATGACGCACTCCATCTTGTCAGAATCGGTCATGAAGTAAGCCGACAGGTAGCCACGGTCGAACTGCATACCCTCGACAACACCAATGTGGGTGTCGCGGCTCTTCGACTCCTCGATGGTGATAACACCGTCCTTAGAAACCTTACGCATAGCGTCAGCCAGCAGCTTACCGATTTCCTCATCGTTATTCGCGCTGACGGTAGCCACCTGCTCAATCTTGTCGTAGTTGTCATCTACTTTCTCAGCATTGTCCTTAATGAAGTCAACAACACCCTTCACGGCCTTATCGATACCACGTTTCAGGTCCATGGGGTTAGCACCGGCGGTCACGTTCTTCAAGCCCTCGGCTACGATGGCCTGTGCCAGGATGGTAGCTGTGGTCGTACCGTCACCGGCATCGTCGCCAGTCTTAGATGCCACGCTCTTGACGAGCTGTGCGCCCGTGTTCTCGAAGTGGTCCTCGAGCTCAATCTCCTTAGCTACGGTCACGCCGTCCTTCGTAATCTGGGGTGCGCCGAACTTCTTCTCAATCACTACGTTACGACCCTTCGGGCCAAGTGTAACCTTCACTGCATTTGCCAACTGATCGACACCGTTCTTCAACAGGTCGCGGGCATCCATATTGTACTTAATATCTTTTGCCATAACTTTTTTTAAGCCCCCTAAGTTAGGGGGTTGGGGGTCTGAACAAGCGTTTACCAGACCATTTTATTGTTTGTTTACTATATGTTATTAGAGAATCGGGGACATCTGCGCTTGTTCAGACCCCCAACCCCCTAACTTAGGGGACTAACAAATCACTGCCAACACGTCACTCTGACGCATCATCAGGTATTTCTCACCCTCGAACTCCAGCTCTGTGCCAGAATATTTGCCATAGAGCACCTCGTCACCGGCCTTCAGCACCATCTCTTCGTCCTTGGTACCTTTACCTGTGGCTACGATTTTTCCATGAAGGGGTTTTTCCTTGGCGGTGTCAGGAATAATAATGCCGCCGACTTTTTCTTCTGCAGGTGCTGGCAATACCAACACACGGTCTGCTAATGGTTTGATGTTCATAATGCTTTACTTTTAATTAATGTTATTGTCGTTTTTATATTTAACTTCTGCCCATTATCATGCCAAAACCGTGCCAAATACGTCAAACTGACACTTTGGCACAAAAAAGTCGAGAGAAATGTATCAACGATAAGCATTTTTTTGTATCTTTGCACAATCAAATATTCAACTACTACATTTTTATTATGAAAGATTTTCTGAAATACACCTTGGCCACTATTACGGGCATCATCATCTTTGGATTGGTGATTGGAATCATATGTGTGATTTCACTAGTAGGCATGGCAGCTTCTGACACTGCCACCACACAAGTAAAAGACAATTCTGTCTTCGTGTTAAGTCTAAATGGAACTGTTGAGGAACGTTCAAGCGAAGACCTGAACATGATGAGTTTGCTCACAGACGAGGACATGAGCAGCATGGGACTTGATGACATTCTGGCATCCATTGAGAAAGCCAAGAATAACGAAGACATCAAAGGTATCTATATCGAGTCGGGAGCCGTTTCGTTCGACTCTTATGCCACTGTGCAGACCATACGCGACGCTTTGGTTGCCTTCAAGAAGAGCGGCAAGTGGATTGTTGCCTATGGAGACCAATACCAGCAGATGAGCTATTGGCTGGCATCAGTGGCTGACGAACTCTATCTGAACAAAACCGGTGAGATTGACCTGAAAGGTCTGGGCACCAAGTCAGAGTATTACACAGGACTATATGAGAAGCTGGGCATCAAGTACCAGGCTGTCCGCGTGGGTAAGTATAAGAGCTATGTAGAATCGAACACCCGCAAGGACATGAGTCCCGAAGACCGCGAGCAGCGAATGGCTTTCTTGCAGGGCGCCTGGAACCACATGTTGAAAGATATTGCCGAGAGCCGCAAAATTACAGCCGAAGCCATCAACCAGATGGTAAACGACAGCATCATGGCTTTTGCTGCCCCTGATGACTACATCAAGGCTAAGCTTGTTGACAAGCTGCTCTATCCTGAAGAGATAAAATCACTCATCAAAAAGAAGCTGACCATTGACGATGATGACGATATTGCCCAACTGATGCTCTCAGACATGATCAATGTTCCGGCCAAGAAGGATGAAGACGGTGAAAAGATTGCCATTTATTATGCTGTAGGTGAAATCAGCGATACCGACCTGAGCAGCTACACAGGTAGCGGAGGCATCATCGGAAAGACAATGTCGGAAGACCTGCGCAAGCTGGCTGACGACGAAGACGTCAAGGCTGTGGTTATCCGCGTGAACTCACCTGGTGGCAGCGCTGTTGCCTCTGAGCAAATCTGGCATGCCGTCAAACTCCTCAAAGCCAAGAAGCCCGTCGTAGTATCAATGGGCGGTGTAGCAGCATCTGGTGGTTACATGATTAGCGCGGCAGCCAACTACATCTTTGCCGAGCCCACCACCATTACAGGCTCTATTGGTATCTTCGGTCTTATTCCCAACCTCAGTGGGCTGGTAACCGACAAGCTGGGGGTAACCTTCGACGAAGCCATCACAAACCGCCATACCAACTATATGGAGAATCTGGTGTTTGAAAAAGAGAACAGCGAAGAAATCAAACTCATGCAAACCTACGTAGATCGTGGTTACGACACGTTCCTCAGCATTGTGGCCGATGGTCGTAATATGCAGAAGGAGCAGGTCAACGAGATTGCACAGGGCCGCGTGTGGCTGGCTACCGACGCACTGGGCATCAAACTGGTTGACAAGCTGGGTTCACTTGACGATGCTGTGAAGAAGGCTGCCGAGCTGGCCAAGCTTGACGAGTACTACACATCGACTTATCCCGCTAAAGTCAGCTGGTTCGAACAACTGATGGCCGACGAGCACAAGGGCTCTTATCTGGATGCTGAGTTACGCAACATACTGGGCGACAGTTACGAGCAATGGATTTTCCTGCGTACCATCAACAAGCGCAATAAACTGCAGGCTCGCCTACCCTTCTCCACAAGAGTAGAGTAAAATGTATTTTATACGCGCGTATATATAATAAGGTGTAATGGAAGGTGACTTCATCAAGACGAACGAGTGGTTAGTGCCACTGAGCTGGTTCTACGGCTTAGGGGTGAAACTGCGTAACACGCTTTTTGAGACTGGTATCTTGAAAAGCCGCAGTTTCAAAATCCCCATCATTGCTGTAGGCAACATCACAGTGGGTGGCACCGGCAAGACACCACACGTGGAATACTTGACGGAACTGCTGCGCCAGAAGTTCAGGGTAGCCGTGCTCAGTCGTGGCTACAAGCGGAAAAGCAAGGGATTCATCATGGCCGACAATCATTCTACAGTAAATGATATTGGCGACGAACCGTTCCAGATGAAACAGAAATTCCCTGACGTTACCGTGGCTGTTGACAAGAACCGTTGTCACGGCATTGACCAGTTGACCAACAGAAATGAGAAGCTCGATGTCGTCCTGCTCGACGATGCCTTCCAACACCGTTACGTGAAGCCAGGCATCAACATCCTTCTGGTTGATTATCATCGCCTTATCATATACGATAAGTTGCTGCCTGCTGGCCGTTTGCGTGAGCCATTGTCTGGAAAGAATCGTGCAGACATTGTCATTGTCACCAAGTGTCCGCAGGACCTGAAGCCTATGGATTATCGTGTAATCACAAAGGCTATGGACCTCTTCCCCTATCAGCACCTGTACTTCTCGACCATTGGCTACAAGCCCTTGCGGAATGCATTCCGCAAAGGTGTCGCCAATCTGAACTATCAGACGGACCTTAAGGACAAGAACGTACTACTGCTGACAGGCATAGCTTCTCCGAAGCAGCTGATTCATGACCTCACTCCATTCACGAACAGTATCCATCCGCTTACGTTTAACGACCATCATCAGTTTACCTCCAAAGATGTGGAACGTATCAACGAAGCATTTGCTGCCCTGCCATCGCCTAAGCTCCTCGTTACGACGGAGAAAGACACAACACGTCTGACCATCGTTGAAGGACTTAGTGACGAGGTGCGCAACAACACTTACGTACTTCCTGTAGAAATCCAATTCATGTTGGACCAACAACATATGTTTAACGAAAATATTATTAATTATGTACTCAAAAATTCAAGAAACAGCATCCTGGTTAAAGGAAAGAATGACAACAAGCCCCAAGACAGCCATAGTGCTGGGAACAGGCCTCGGACAATTAGCTTCAGAAATAACTGACAAACTGGAGATTCCTTACGCAGATATTCCAAACTTCCCCGTATCAACCGTTGAGGGACACAGTGGAAAGCTTATCTTCGGCAAACTTGGTGGCGTAGATATCATGGCCATGCAAGGACGTTTCCACTACTATGAGGGCTACGACATGAAGCAAGTAACCTTCCCTACCCGCGTTATGTACGAACTGGGCATCAAGACCCTCTTCGTCAGCAATGCAGCAGGTGGCATGAACCCCGCTTTCAAGATTGGTGACGTGATGATTATCACTGACCACATCAACTTCTTCCCAGAGCATCCGCTGCGTGGAAAGAACTTCCCCACCGGTCCACGTTTCCCGGATATGCATGAGACCTACGATGTGGAACTGATTAAGTTGGCTACCTCTATCGCCAAAGAGAAGAATATCCGTCTCACCTATGGTGTATATGTTGGTACACAGGGCCCCACTTTCGAGACTCCTGCAGAGTATCGCATGTATCGTCTGTTGGGTGGCGATGCCGTCGGCATGAGCACCGTTCCTGAGGTTATCGTGGCTCACCACTGTGGCATCCGTACCTTCGGTGTCAGCGTCATCACAGACCTTGGTGGCTTCGACGTTCCTGTTGAGGTCAGCCATGAGGAGGTTCAGGAGGCTGCCAACAAGGCACAGCCCATCATGACAGAAATCATGCGTGAGATGATTAAAAGAAGTGACAAGTAAAAACAAAGAATGGAAATAGCAAAACTGGGCGAATTCGGGCTTATCGATTATTTGACGAAAGACCTGAAGACGCATAATGAATCAACAAAGTACGGCGTAGGCGATGACTGCGCCGTACTTCACTATCCCAATAAAGAAGTGCTCGTTACCACCGACATGCTCATGGAGGGTGTCCACTTCGACCTGACATACATCGACCTGCAGCATCTTGGCTGGAAGTCGGCTATGGTTAACATCAGTGATATCTTCGCCATGAATGGCACGCCACGACAGATGACCGTCTCGCTGGCACTGAGCAAACGCTTCACCGTTGAGGACATGGAAGCCTTCTACAGTGGTCTTCGTATGGCCTGCGAGAAATGGAACGTAGATATCATTGGTGGCGACACCACCAGTAGCTACACAGGACTGGCCATCAGTATCACCTGTATCGGAGAAGCCGACAAAGCGGATATCGTCTATCGCAATGGTGCCCATGAAACAGACCTTGTCTGTGTCAGCGGTGACCTGGGAGCAGCCTATATGGGATTGCAACTGTTAGAGCGTGAGAAGGCAGTCTATTACCAACAAGTAGAAGATGCCAAGAAGAAAGGTGACAAACGGGCACTTGAAGAACTTGCACATTTCCAGCCTGACTTTTCAGGGAAAGAATACCTGCTGCAGCGACAGCTGAAGACAGAAGCACGTGGTGACATCATCCAGCGACTACGCGAGGCAGGCATCCGCCCCACAGCCATGATGGACATCAGCGACGGACTCAGCAGTGAGCTCATGCACATCTGTAAGCAGTCGAACGTGGGCTGTCGTATCTTCGAGAAGAACATCCCCATCGACTACCAGACGGCAGTCATGGCCGAGGAGCTCAACATGAACGTCACCACCTGTGCACTTAACGGTGGCGAGGACTACGAGTTGCTCTTCACCGTGCCCATTGGTGACCACGAGAAGATTGAAGCACTCGATGACGTGCATCTCATCGGACACATCACCAAGCCACAGTTGGGACAAGTGCTCGTCACCCGTGACAATCAGGAGTTCGAGCTGAAAGCGCAGGGCTGGAATCCGCTGAGCAGCGAGAGCAATACCAAGCTTGCTTGAGTATTGCCGAGTCGCGAGGTGGTTCGACGAAGGTCAATCCACTGAGCGGCGAGAGCAATACCAAGTTTGCCTAAACATGTTCAATCCGCTTCAAAACTAACTTTTTTGAAAATAATCGGTCAAATGTTTGGCCGATTCATTTTTTTGTTGTACCTTTGCACCCGCAAACGAAAGGAATGCAACCACAAATGGTGCCTTAGCTCAGTTGGTAGAGCATCGGACTGAAAATCCGTGTGTCCCCGGTTCGATTCCTGGAGGTACCACTTCCTCCTTTCATTAGCCCGGTTTTCCGTGATGGAGCCGGGTTTTCTTTTTTAACTTAAAACATATCACGATATGGGCATTGTAATTGGTATTGATGTTGGAATCAGCACAACAAAGATTGTAGGACTGAAAGACGGGAAGGTAATCTCACCTATCCGCATTACGGCTGCAGACCCCGTTACCTCACTCTATGGTGCTTTTGGCAAGTATCTGCACGACAACGACATTGACTTGAAAGACGTTGAACAGGTGATGCTTACAGGCGTAGGCGCTGCCTATATCGACAGTGATGTCTATGGACTGTCAACGGCACATACCGATGAGTTTGTGGCCGACGGTCTGGGAGCTCGTTTCGAGTCTGGCCTGCAAAAAGCCATTGTTGTGTCCATGGGCACAGGAACCAGCTTCGTACAGTGCGACTGTCAAGGCATTCGTCATATCGGTGGTATTGGCATTGGCGGAGGAACGTTACAAGGTCTCTCACGCGTCATGCTCAACACCAGCAACATCAAGCAAGTGGCATCCATGGCCATGCAGGGCGACATCAGTCACATCAACCTACTCATTGGTGACATCACCAATCATCCACTCCCCGGCCTACCCATGAATGCCACAGCATCATTGTTCAGTCGTGCCCAGTACGACGCTCCCAAGGAAGACATTGCACTTGGCATTATCGTTATGGTGCTGCAGAGCATAGGCTCCGCTAGCGTTCTGTCAGCATTAAACACCGACATCAAGGACTTTGTGCTCATTGGCAACCTTACGCTGCTGCCTCAGTGCAAGGAAGTGTTCCCTATGATGGAGAAGCTCTACAAAGTCCATTACCACATCCCCAAATACTCTGAGTTCTGCACAGCTATTGGCGCAGCACTCAGCTATCAGCAGATGCAAAGTATTTAATCGTTTACGATGATCGTTTGGGGACAAAATAAAACCGTGAGTAAACTCAACTGAAGTTTACTCACGGTTATTTCTTCTTTAACCTATTTACATACTCAGGGGGACAGTAACACGGATGCAGAAGTTACGTCCCATGCCGCTGATACCTGTCCGTCCGTCGGCTGTGGTATAGTCGAGGTATTTCAGGCGTGAGAGGTGGTTCTGACACACGCGGTCAAAGATGTTTTCCAGCGTCAGATAGACAGAGGCCACATGACGACGTTTCCAGTGCAGGTCGGTGCCGGCAGAGAGATCCCAGAGGACATAGGCTGGAGTACGCGTCTCTGTATTGTCAGCCATGTAGTAGTGGTTCTGCGCGAGGTTGCACTCCATCTGCAGGGCTACGTAGGCGTTACAAAGGTTGATTGCTGAACGCTTGGAACTGAATGTTGTATGATGGGAGAGTTCGTATTTCAGTTCTGAAATCCAGCGGGGAGCCGGCGTCATGGGCAGATAGCGTGTCTCCTCCGGCTGATGCAGCTGCTGAGCATCAACAAAGGAGAAGGTGTTCTCGAAGTGCAGCTGATGAATGGGGTGCACATCGACCATAGCCTCGAAGCCCAACAAACGGGCATCACCCTGTGCGTAGCGGTAGAAGTGCAGCCCCTCTTCGGCTATCTCGCCCGTCTCCTGACTCAAGTCGCGCACGGCATAGATATAGTTGCCGATGCGGTTGGCAAAGAGTGTCAGTTGCGCAGAGAGGTGCTCGGACGAGAAGTCAAGTCCCAGGTCAGCCTGTAGGCTATGCTCCGACTTCAAGTCGCGGTTGCCCTGCTCGTAGCGGATGGTACCCTCGTGCTCACCGTTCGAACCCAGTTCGCTCATGTTAGGGGCACGGAAGCCGCGGGCCACGTTCAGACGAACGTTCAATTGCGGTGTGGCCTGCCATACGGCTCCGATGCTTCCTGACAGTCCGTTGAAGTTGCGCTTGAAGTCAGTGAATCGCTCCTCGCCGTCATCCTCGAGTGCATAGCTATGCAACATACGACGGTCAACACGCAGACCTCCTTCCACATGGACAGGTCCGAGGTCGTGGGCTGCAGTGATGAAGGCACCGACATCCAACAGGCGGTAGGCAGGAATAAGAAACTCCTCGCCAAGGTTCTGCGAACGCTGCCACATGCCGCCAACGCCTGTAGCAAGTTTCCATCCACCGATATTATCCACCAGATAACGCACGTCGTAGCTCAGCGTGTGCAGACGGAAATAGAGGTTATACTGGTCAGCATCGTCCTCGTGCTCGCGACGCTGGTTCTGCTGATAGCCGATGGTGGCTTTCAGGCGGTTGTCGCCAATCCACAGCGAGTTATCCCAGACAGCCTTGTAGTGATAGACATGCTGGAAAGGCAGGGAAATGGCATAGGTGCTGGAAGTAGAGCCTTCCTCCTCACCCTCCACGATGCCAGGCTGTAGGTGGTAGTAGCCTAATGTCAGGTGCGTATAGCCCCAGTGTTTGTTCAGGCCGAGCATGGTACTAAAAGCCTGTTCGCGGAACTGTGAGCCAGCCACGTAGTCGTCGGCCTTGTTCTTGAACTGATGGGCCAGTTTCTGGCTCCAACGGGCGTTCCAGACAAAGCCGTCGTGGTTACCACCCATGTTGAGCGAGTAGCCGAAGAGTCCGTTGTTGGTCTGGAACCCTGTGCTGACCGAGCCCTGCAGGGTGCCCAGCGGAGCAATACGTGCAGGGTGAAAAAGCAGCACGCCCGCCATCGCGTCAGAGCCATACATGAGTGAGGCGGGACCCTTCAGGATTTCTACAGAACTAACAACCTCTGGATCAATCTCAATGCCGTGCTCGTCGCCCCATTGCTGTCCCTCCTGTCTGACACCGTCGCTGATAGTGACGATACGGTTGTATCCCAAACCTCGGATGACAGGCTTCGAAATACCGCTTCCCGTGGTAATTTGTGATACACCAGGCTGTCGGCTGATGGCATCAATAAGATTGGTGGCTGCCGTTGAGTGCAGGTCGCGGCTCGATATGATGCTGACGGGTGCTGGCGAATGGCTCAGCCGTGTCTCACCCGTCAGTCCGGTAACTACTACTTCATTCAATTCCAAATGCTGGAAGAAGACGTCGGTGGTATCACCCGCGTCTTGTGCTGCCACGCTTACCGCAACGGCAAGCAATGGCAGAAAAATCAATTTCTTTGTCATTGTTTACTCCTTAATTATCAATCTGGTATGAGGAAATTGACGACCTCCTGTTCCACCGTGATACGGTAGGAACCTTCCAGCCTTCCGAGAAGACGACCGTCAATGCCAACACGGGCACGCGAGGTCTCGTCGAACTGTACCTGAGAAGTACGATACGGATGAACGCTGCGATGGTTGAGGAAACGGCCTGTTACCAAGAGCCATAGTCCGGCAAAGAGGTGAGCCAGCTTCTGGGGCTGATAGACGACGCTGACGTCGAGCATACCGTTGTATGGTACAGCACGGGGCGTCTGTCCGTAACCAGGACCACTGCCCACACAGACCGTCATGACATTACGGTCAATGATATCAGCATTGATCTCCAGCTTCATTTTGTAGTCGAAGCGGTGGAAGGCCATCGTAACGATGGACACAAAGAAAGCAAGCGTACGGGAGCCGAGCAGCGAACGTGCCTGACGGCGCTGATTCATGACATCGGCAATAAGTCCGACATTAATACAATTCAGGAAATAGCGGCGTGCTTCCTTTCCTTCTTCATCCTTATAGTTGACACAGCCTAAATCGACCTTGCGCACACGATGCTTGACGAGCCAGTCAACGGTTTGTTGTATCTCACTTTCCTTGAAGTCCCAGTATCGCGCAAAATCATTGAGCACGCCATTGGGAATGACACCCAGTGAAATGGTTTCACGCTCAACAGGGTCAATTTCCATCAGACAGTTTACAGCATCGTTCAGTGCCGAGTCGCCTCCAACGACAACAATGGTCTTATAGCCATTGTTGATGAGCATACGCATTAACCGCTCCACGCTGTCCGACGATTCACTCTGTACAAAATCATACTGCACGTGGCGGAGGTCAAGTGCACGCTGCACCTTTTCCCAACGTTTGCGGTCGGCTCTGATGCCTTTTTTCGGACAGTACAATATGCCCCATCTGTCTTGTTCTATTGCCATAACTCCATGATTTGCGCAACCTTTGCTTCCATCGGCTGCAATGCATCAATCCAATGTATCTTAAAGCCTCGGCGCTCCATTCCACGAAACCATGTCATCTGCCGCTTGGCAAACTGATGGATGGCAATCTCCAGCTTCGTGAACATCTCGTCGTAGGTCAGTTGTCCGATGACATACTCTGTCACATACTTGTATTCCAGACCATAATATATCAGGTCTTCAGCAGCTATGCCGCTGTCAAGCAGCCCACGTACTTCCTCCACCATACCGTTCTCCAGACGGTCCTTGAGACGACGGGTAATCTTCTCACGGCGCGACTCGCGGTCGATGCTGACGCCGAAGACCCTCTCTAACTCCCCCTGTCTAGGGGGAGAATTCAAGAA
This sequence comes from uncultured Prevotella sp., assembly GCA_947169685.1. Taxonomy (GTDB): domain Bacteria; phylum Bacteroidota; class Bacteroidia; order Bacteroidales; family Bacteroidaceae; genus Prevotella. The sequence continues at coordinate 45,447 of CAMVQS010000012.1, forward strand.
GTCCTCCTTAAACAGGGAGGATTTAGGTGGGTCTGCCATCTCAATCTCTATCGCCCTGATGGCCCGTTGCGCGGTATCCACGTCAGTGGTGTTGTGCATGTTGGAACCGTTCTTGCGCTTCAGTTCCGTCAGTATCTCCGTCAGTTCTGCCAACGACTTACCTTCCAGACTCGCACGCAGCTCTTTGTTTTCACTGACAGGTGCCAGTTGATAGCCCTTCAGCACTGCTTCAATGTAGAGCCCCGTTCCTCCACAGAGGATAGGTACTGCTCCTCGACTCGTAATGTCCTGGTATGCCACAGCAAAGTCCTGCTGGTATCGGAAAAGGTTGTACTTCGTACCTGGCTCACAGATGTCAATCAGATGATAAGGCACACCGTCGTATTCCTCCAAGTCCTTACCTGTGCCGATGTCCATACGACGGTATATCTGACGCGAATCAGCAGAGATAACCTCTCCGCCAATCTCACGCGCCAACGCTACAGCCAGAGGTGTCTTGCCACTGGCCGTAGGCCCGAGTATGGTTATCATCTGGGACATGACTTATTTCATGACAACACTTTCCAGTATTGCCTGAGCTTCCTCGTCGTTGATATCGATATTTTCAACCTGCACAACCAGCACGCCCATTTGCTTCAGCGCAGCAAATGCCTGATAACGGGACGCGAACTTCGTATCAGTGTTAGGGGCATAGGCAATATTCCAAGTATTGTCGCCTAACTCCTTTTTAGCCTGATAAACCCAGCCATGCTTTGTTCTGCACATCTTCTGCATCAGCACAGCAGGAGAATCGCTTGTGTTGCCATAGGCATGGAAAGAGAGTTTCGCTGTCTGACCGTTCTTCTCTTTCGTCAAGTTCAGGTTTTCATAATTGCCCTCACCTGTCACACCCTGACTCCAACCGTCAGGCAACACCACACTGAACTTTGTCTGTTCAATTCTCTGTCCATCACCCGACCCTGCACCTTTACTGCACGATACCATTACTACGGCTGCCAAAACTGCCACCAAACCTAAAATCGTCTTTTTCATCATACCAATGTTATTGTATAATATTAATATGAGCGCAAAGTTACATAAAAAAAGCCACCCGACAAAATCGAGTGGCAATTATTTTCAATTGTCAATTATCAATTGTCAATTATTTCAGCTCAGCGAGGTACTTAATGGTGCGAACCATCTGAGAAGTGTAAGAGTTCTCATTGTCGTACCAAGCAACAACCTGTA